>DAORTR010000006.1:0-41618 GCA_035432765.1 Pyrinomonadaceae bacterium | reverse complement strand
AATATAGCATCGATCCCTTTTTGATATTCACCATTGGCCAGGTCTGCTCGGGCCAGTTCTTTCCGCACCGCCGACGACGTTGGATCGGCGGCAACGGCTTGCTCGTAAAGCGGAATCGCCTTGTTTATCATACCCGCTCGGAAGTAGGCGAGGGCCGCCCCTTCAATTGCGTCCAGATCATCCGGATTTGTTTGGAGTGCCAGCTTGCCCTGTTTTAGGCCCTCTTCATATTGCCCTGTGCTGTGGTAAATGCTGATCAGAGTGCTGCGTGCCGCGATCAAGTTAGGATCGATCTGCAAAGCCCGATTAGCGTCGTCTAACCCAGCGTCTAGTGATGAGCGATCACTGCGGCCGGTCTTGAACGCCTCGTAAACAACACGACCACGCCATGCGTAGGCCTCGGCGAAAGCCGGGTCCAGATTGATCGCCCGGTCGAACATCTGGTGCGCGATCTCATTCTGACCGCTGCGAAATTGCTGTTTGCCTTTCAAGTACAGTTCGTATGCGTCGGCGTTTGTCGTGGAGCGGCCGCCGATCAGATTTTTTTCCTGAGAGGTCAGCTCGCCTCTCAATCGGCTGGCCATCAATTCGGCAAGGCGGCTTTGCGCACCAAGAAGATCGCCTTCATCGCCTTCAAAATTGCTGTCAGACCACAGATCGAATCCATCAGCGGCGTTGATAAGGTGAAGGCTGACGCGAAATTTATCACCCTGTTTGCGGACCGTTCCTTCGATAACGGCTTCGACATGCATTTCGCGGCCGATTTCCGCGGCATCTTTCGGCGAATTTTTGTAACGCATTGCCGACGACGGAGCCACAACCCGCACGGTTTTCAATTTGGTCAATCGGCTGGTCAGTTCGTCGGTTAACCCGTCCGAAAGATATTCATCTTCCGGCCCGATGCTCTTTAATGGCAAGACCATAATTGAAGCTATCGCGGGGGTCGAGCGCGGAAAGCCCTTATTAGTATTAGATGCAAAGTAGGCAATGGCCGCGACAACGATCGCCGCAAATAAAACTGTCGATACTACCACCCGATACGACGCAAGCCCTTTACGATCCTTCCTCGGCGCATCGTCGGCCATCGGGCAATTTGAATCGTTATTGGCATCGAATATTCGAGTCGGTTCGTCACCGGGAGCCACGACATCTGAGAGAATCGCCGTTCTTGGTTCAAACGATCTCGGCCCTTCGAGCAATGCATTCCCATCATCAAGACAATACAGTAGCGTATCGTCAAAATAACCTCGTCTGCATTCTGGGCAGCGTTTCATATAGTTCTATTCCGGCGGATCGAATTTCTTTACAATCGCCTGAAATTGCGGATCGTCGCGCAGGCTGTCAAGCGTCCGATCAAATTTGATCGTAAAAAGCCAAAAGTCCCCTTCATCGTTAGCCTTGGCAAGTTCGGCAAGAGCTTCCTCTTTTCTTCCCAGTTGAGCGAGAAATTTGACGCGAAGCGTTCGGCTCGAAACGGGATGCAGATCAAGCTGGTGGATCATTTCAAGCAGGTATCCGTTCCATCCGCCCTTAGCAAAGCTCTCGCGCACCCGCCGCGCATCGTCCGGTCTGTCGTCGATTTCTAAGGCTAAGGCGCGTTCCTCGACCGATGCGGCATGATTTCCCTGTTGAGAGTAACAATTTGATAGCCAAGTATGCGTCCAAGGTAGCGACGGCTCCATTTCGGCAAGCTTCTTGAGTTGTCGAATGCTATCGTCCGTTTTTCCCGAAGCGAACATCAAAACGCCGTAATAGAAATTGATCCCGGTCGATGTCGGATCCAGCTCGAGAGCTTTTACAAGCGAAGAGCGCGCCTCATCGTACTTGCCGGTCATTATAAGCCGCATACTATTCCACTGATAGGCCTGCGGATAATTCGGGTTAAGATCGATCGCTCGTTTCAGCTCGCGTTCGGATTCCGGCCAGTTGAAATCGACCATATACTGATAGCCGAGCGACGCGTGGGCCTCGGCCAGGTTGTCGTCGATCTCAAGCGCTCGCCGGATATACTCCTTCTTTCGCGGGCGGTCGTTATCCTCGTTAGAATCTGCAAGCCCAACAAGCCCAAGCGCGAAATTCGGGTCCTTTTCGACCGCCTGTTGAAAGAACGGAACGCCTTTTGCAACCTCCGCAGGCGTGCGCTTGTTCCAGTAATACCGGCCCTGCAGATACAGGCGGTAAACTTCAGGATCATTCGTATATCTCTTGGCCAATTTCAGCTGGTCAGCACTGGTGAGTTTGATCTTCAGTTTACTTGAAACGTCACGGGCGATCTCGGTTTGCAAACTGACAAGATCAGCCTGCAGGCGGTCATACGTATCGCTCCACAGGACATTCTCGTTCTGCGCGTCGATGAGTTCGAGCGTAAGCGTAAGTTGGTCGCCACGTTGAACAAGACGGCCATTCAAGATCGCCTGGACGCCAAGCTCTTTCCCGATAGTTTTAGCATCCGTATCCTTGCCCTTGTACCGAAACACCGATGAACGGCCTTTCACGCTCAACCCCGCCACTTGTGAAAGACTGGAGATCAACGACTCGGTCATGCCGTCGCTCAAGTATTCGAGATCAGCATTGCCGCTTTCATTGACAAACGGCATCACCGCGATCGATTCGATCTTTTTGGAATTGAAGTTTGAGAAATATCGATAGCCAAAAAATCCACCGACAATCGCCACAACTGCTATCGCTGCCACAATCAGCGGCTTCACCGCCTTACTTGCGGAGATGCCCTGCTTTTCCGAAGGTTTGTCCAAAGATTTACGAGGCTCTGCCTCCGCTGCGGACGGAAGTATCGCCGTTAGCTCGGTCGCGTGTATCTGAGTGCGAGTCGCCGCCTCGCCCGGCGAAGCAGTCTCGTGCAATATCGCTGTCTGCGGCTCATCGAACTGGCCGCCCGCTGACGCAGGCAGTTCTGACCTCGGCCCTTCGAGCAGCGCGCTCCCGTCGTCGAGACAGTACAGCAAACTGTCGTCGTAATAATCTCGCCTGCATTCGGGGCAGCGTTTCATAGGTTTTAATGAGCGCTAAACATTCTAACCCAATAATTGCCATTTTATGCGTGTGTAGGCGATGCTGAAGCCATTTTTCTGAGCATTCTTTTGCGACTGGCTGCCGGGGCTTGCGCCCATCATCGCCAGCGAGCAGCCTTGTTCGCGAGCAAAATTGAGGCGAGCCGCAAGCAGTGCGGTTTGGGCGCCTTGGCGGCGGGCTGCCGGAACGGTGGACGCACCGGCGAGAAGGCAGGCGTCATCATAGATCGCGAGGGCGCCGGTGCCAACCGGACGGCCCTCGAGTTCGGCTAGGAACGGCATTGTGCCGCCGGCATTCGCAGACACGCGGCCGATCCCGTACATAAACTCCTCGATGCCTTCGAACTCCGTCGCCCAGCCCGCGGCGGCCGTCTTCGCCCAGAGGTCTCCTTCGTCTGCATCAACGATCCTTATTTTGAATCTGGCGTCAACGATCTGCGAGTAACCGGCAAGTTCGCGAAACATCACGTTCGTCCACTCGATCGGCCGATACCCTCGATCGCAAAGAACGCCGAGCAGCGAAGCGTCGGCCAGCGGACTAACTTCGTGAAAGACAGGCGCGTCCCGCTTCTTAAAGAACTCTTCTGCTTGATCTAGAACCTTCTCGAAATCGTCCGTGAAAAGACCGAGCCCAAATGTCTGCGTCAATGGCGAATCCGATCCGTCATACATCGCGTACGTTCCCGCGATATCTATCCACGCCGCGTCGCTCTCCGGCTCCAAACGCACTCGAGCTTCGACAAAATCCGCATTTGCCCGCGCCTCCGTTCGTTCGAGCCGCTTCGAAAATTCCTTGTCGAGAAATATCAGGTTATCGGCCATAGCTTCTCGTGATCGAGCGGAATGAATGTCGCCCGAAGGATCATTTCACCCGGTGGAATTCCAGATCTTGAAAGTCATAACTAAAGTCTGTGAGCGGCGAGATCGGCATCATCGTAAAGCCTTCCGGTCGGCCTTCGACGTCGAGGTTAAAGTTGACGAACGCGTCGGCATCCATACTTCGGTCGTCCCAACGAACAATGAAGGAGTTCGCTTTGTATGCGAACATTTCGCCGGTCAGGTTCGGCGAACGCTTTGAAACAAAACGAAGCTTGCCTTCCTTTTGGAAGACCGTAACGTCGCCTAACCACGCATCGGCGTATTTGCCCGCAACGGCCGCAGGATCCAGCGTTACGCCACCCGATGTTTTGGCGTTCGCAACCTCGGCGGCAACCTTGTCAGTCAACAATTTCGCTTCTGCTAAAGACTTCTGCCGCGAGGCAGACAGGTCTGCAACCCAGTCACGTCCGTTCTTGCCGAAATATCCGTCGAGTATTTGATTAGTGATCGACCGGAACGCGCCGCCTTCCTGCTGATTCGTCAAAACGATTATGCCAAGCTTGATCTCCGGGATCATCGTGATCTGCGTGACCATTCCTTCCAATCCGCCGGTGTGCGTCGCCTGTTTGTATCCATTAACATCGCTCAGAAAAAAACCCAGGCCATAGGCGGCAAAATGCGTGTTATACGGACCCGGTGAATTTACCTGAATGATCGTCTGCGGCGACCAAATTTCTTTCAAAACTTTTTCGGAAACAAGCCGTTTTCCGTCGCCGTACTTTCCGTTCGCAAGGAACATCTCGACCCACTTTGTCAGGTCCGTAATGTTGGAATTAACGCCGCCTGCGGCCGCCGGAACACGAACCATGCTTCGCTTGATCACCTGAACCTTTCCTTCAACCGGAGCGTGCCCGTCGATCGTGTCGCTCTTGTCTTTTAGCCGCTCGAAAATGCCTGCCGAACTCGTCATTCCGAGCGGCTGCATTATCCGTTCCTCGATGAACTCCGGCCAACTCTTGCCCGAAACGCGAGCGATCACCTCGCCGGCAACAACGTAGAGATTGTTGTCGTAGTCATACTTCGTTCTGAATTGCGAAACCTGTTTCAAATATCGCAGATTGTGGATGATGTCCTTGACCGTGAAATCGCTGCCGTCCGGAAAGAACATTAGATCGCCCGCACCGAGTCCAAGTCCGCTGCGATGCGTCAGCAGATCTTTGATCGTGAAATTCTCCGAAACGTACGGCGCGTACAACTTGAACTCCGGTATGTAATCCTGAACGCGGTCGTCCCATTTGATCTTGCCTTCATCGACGAGCATTCCGAGCGCGACGGTCGTGAACGCCTTTGAATTCGACGCGATGCCGACAAGCGTGTTCGCGTCCATCGCCTTGCCCGTATTCAGCGAACGGACGCCGTGCCCTTTGGCATAGACGACCTTTCCGTCCTTGATAACGCCGACGGAAATTCCCGGAACATCGAACGCCTTCAGCGAACGCTCAACGAGCGTATCGATCTGCCCTTCGGTCAACGCCTGCGAAAACGCCGCGCCCGTCACAAATACGAGCACCGCAACGATCAGGACTGCATGTTTGGTAATTTTCATACGATTTACTATATATAGATCAAATGCGGCCACATTCGCCGCGTTTCAGGAATTGTCCGTCGCCTGCCTTGCCGGTGTGTTCGCCGTCTTGAATCACGACGCGGCCGCGTGATAGGACCGTTTCGACTTTACCTTTTACTTTCCAGCCTTCATACGACGAATAATCTACGTTCATATGCTCGTGTTCGACGCCGAATCTCGTCTCTCCGTTTGGGTCGAAGATAACGATGTCTGCGTCGGAACCGACGGCGATCGTACCTTTTTGGGGGAACAGGCCGAACATCTTTGCGGCGGCGGTTGACGTGAGTTCGACGAATCGGTTGAGCGAAATGCGGTTTTCGACGACACCGCCGTTGTAGATGAGCGCCATTCGATTTTCGACGCCGGGAGCTCCGTTCGGGATCTTATCGAAACTCTCCTTTCCGAGTTCCTTTTGCTCCTTCATACAGAACGGGCAATGATCGGTCGAGATCACCTGAAGGTCGTCCATCTTTAGGCCTTTCCACAACTCGGCGTGATTGTGTTTCTCACGCAGAGGCGGCGTCATTACAAATTTCGCTCCTTCGAAATCTTCGCCGTAATCGCCGATCGAATGAAAAAGATATTGCGGGCACGTTTCGGCAAAGGCGGGAATGCCGCGATCGCGCGCCTGCCGCACCTGGTTGAGCGCGTCTGTGCACGAGAGATGCACAATATAAACGGGCGATTCGGCCATTTCAGCGATCGCTATTGCACGATGAACGCCCTCGGCCTCGGCTATCGTCGGGCGTGTTAAAGCATGATATTTAGGTGCGGTACGCCCATCAGCGATGAAACGTTTGATAATTTCGTTTATGACGATGCCGTTCTCGGCATGCATACAAACGAGCCCGCCGCGTCTTCCCGCAGCGCTCATTGCGCGAAAGATCGTTGCATCGTCGGCTAAGAAAACTCCCGGATACGCCATAAACAATTTGAATGACGTTATGCCCTCGTCCATCAAACGATACATTTCTTTCTCATCGCCGTCTTCGAATTCAGTCGTGATGAGATGAAAGCCGTAATCGATGCACGTCTTTCCTTCTGCTTTTTTATGCCACGCGTCAACACCGGCCGTCATCGCTTCGCCCTTTGTCTGTACCGCAAAATCTATGATCGTCGTCGTTCCGCCGAATGCCGCTGCCCGCGTGCCCGTAAAGAAATCATCGCTCGAATGGGTTCCGCCGAATGGCAGCTCCAGATGCGTGTGCGGATCGATCCCACCGGGAATGACAAGCTTTCCCGATGCGTCGATCACCGTTTCCGCCTCAATATCCAGCGTCCTGCCAATGACCGACACCTTCCCGTTCTCGATCAAAACATCGGCGAAATAGTCGTCCACGGCCGTAACGATCCGCCCGGATCTTATAAGTGTTTTCATATATCTATGTTAATATAAGACCGTAATATTATGGCACATTTAAGCTATGAAAAGGCTATAGAACGAAACTCCGCAAAGCTCAGCGGTAAGTGGGTGTTTCGAGATACTCGAGTGCCGATCTCTGCTCTGTTCGAAAATTTGAAAGACGGCGTTTCTATTGACGAATTCCTTGAATGGTTTCCCGGCGTAAAACGCGAGCAGATCATCGCCGTACTGGATCATGAGATAGACGAGCTGAAAGAAGCGGCATGAAAATTTTGTTCGATCAGGGAACACCGGTTCCGCTTAGAAACTTCCTGCCTAAACACTCCATCATTACCGCTTACGAACTAGGCTGGCAAACACTTGAGAACGGCAACCTTATCGCAGCCGCTGAAGACGAAGGTTTCGAAGCCATTATCACGACCGATCAAAACCTGAAATATCAGCAAAATCTGGCCGACCGGACAATTTCCATTCTTGTTCTAACCTCAACCTCATGGCCGAGAATCCATGAAAATACCGCCGTAATAGTAGATGCTCTCGACAACATAAAACCATCCTCATTTATCGAGGTCAGGATCAAATGATTTAACGTCACAGTCAGAACCAACCTCCGCCGCTGTCGCCGCCTCGCAGTGCAGAATGGCTCACCTTTCCCTTAGTCTTTGTCGAGTTCTCTTAAGAAAGAGAGGTCAAACAGTCCTGTATCTAGTGGATTTGAAAGGATGTATTTCCAATGCGACACTGCATCACCTCCGTGCCCAACAGCCAAACGATCATGTAAAAGATCTCTGGGCATTTCCCATTGGCTGAGGAGATTTAGAACTAGGTATGATTTTAGTTGACCAAATTTCGACAGGAAAAAAGTGGTCTGATACAAAGAAGTTGAGTGAACAACATTAAATGGCTCCATAGCTTCAGAATGCTTATTGATAAGCGTATGAAGCCATCGCCCTTTGCCTTAACAGACTCGATGCCCTCGGCGATGACCTCACCATCGAGAGCAAGAAGAGCGCCGACAGGGCTTTCGCCGCGCTGCTTGGCGATCGACTCGAGCTCGATGCACCGCCGCATCAGAGCCGCATAGTTTGCTGTCGAATCTTTTTCATACTGCTCTAGGCCGATTTTACAATCATCCTTCGGCGGACGCTTCTTGAAGTGCGCAGGCGTTTATGATACGTTTTGCTCATTGATCGTACGCGGGCATCCTGCCTCAAAAGGCAATTATTTTTTCATACTCGCTTTACCGCTGAAGGAGGATGCCAAAATGAAAGGAAGCACTATTCTTGCGATTGCCGTTTGTGCCGCTTGTTTTTTGATCGGCTACTTGGCGTATCTGAGTGTTACCGAGATCGTCGGATTCGTGTTCGACAATACGAACGCGTGTGAGCGGTCGTTACAAGACTGCTCACAACAAAATTCGACCACTCAGTATCGGTGAGATCGGCAAGATGTGCCCTGTTTACAAGGCCTCGCACGCTGACCCGGTTTCGGGCCGAATTTGGACTAGGCTGGCAAACCCATCCGCTGCAACAGGGACTTGTAACGTGGGTCGTCGCGGAGCGATCTGAAATGCATCCGCCACACGATGTCGCCGAGTGAACCGTTGCGGGCGGCAAAATCCTTTTCGAGCCACAGAAAGGCCTTGTCCTTGTCTCCTAAACCCGCGTAAACAGCCGCGATGTATTGGCCATTTGATTCCTTTCTTTCGAATCTTTGCTCCAACTCTTTTGCGATGGCAAGAGCCTCGGAACGGCGGCCGGTTACAGCGTAACCGTAACCCAATCCCCTGAGCCTCACGCTCGATCTATTACTCAGTTCGACGGCCTTTTCCAGATTCGCGATCCCTTCATCCGCACGACCGATCTCGATAAGGGACGCCCCCAAATTCTCGTACGCAGCGGAAAATGTCGGGTCAAGCTCGATCGTTTTACGAGCGGTTTCGATGCTGGCGAAATGGTCGCCCAACATCTGCTGGCTATCAGAGACGTTGACGCCGATGATGCTCGACAACGGGTCGAGTTCCTGCGCACGCTTTATCATCGAAGCCGTTTCGTCAAAACGTCCAAGATTCCTCAAAAGAAGAGAATACCAATGGTATGACGTTGCGTAATTTGGGTTCACCTCGATCGCACGCTTGAACCCGATTTCAGCTTCCTTCCATTCCCAAGAAGACCGATGGATGAATGCCAATGTCGTATATGGTTCGACGGCACGATCATCGAGCGCTATCGCACGCTCGGCAAATGCCTTCGCCTGTGGGAGCGATTCGCCGGTCGGAGTTCCGGCATATTCGGGCAGAACCGCGTAACAATCTGCGAGTCCGGCATAGGCAAGAGCGTAGCTCGGGTCCTTGTTCGCCGCGATGGTGAACTGTTCGATCGCAAGCCGCAAGTTATCTATCGTTCGGCGGTTCCAATAGTAACGGCCTTTTAGGTACGCTTGGTACGCTTCGGCATCGGTGGCTACCGCCTTTGCAACGATCGCCTCGTCGGCACCCGAAAGTTTCAGTTTGAGTTTGGCCGAAACGTCTTTCGCTATGTCGCTTTGTAAGGTAACGAGGTCGGATCGTTTTCGGTTGTATTCTTCTGCCCAGATCACGTCTTGTGTTTGAGCGTTGACGAGCTCGAGGCTTAACTTTAGGTCGTCGCCGCGTCCGCCAACTCTGCCGATCAGAATTGCCTGCACACCCAATTCTTCGCCAATCTTCTTTGGCGACGTATCCTTGCCTTTGTAATAGAAGACAGTGCTTCGCGATTTTACGGCTAGGTTCGGCAGCTGGGACAAACTGCGTATCAGGGTCTCGGTCATTCCGTCCGAAAGATATTCAACATCCGCATTCCCGCTCTCGTTTACGAACGGCATCACGGCGATTGATCCGATCTTGTCCGACTGCAAAAAATAGTTGTAAGCGAGGAAACCGCCTAACCCGACGACAAGCAAAGCGGCTGCCGCGAGCCACGTAAGGCGGTGCCTTCTTACTTCACGAACGATATATTCGGCGCTCGAAACGCTGCGTGCCGTTGTGTATGGCGGAACATTTTCCAAGGATCGGTCGGGAGTTGTTGATGATAGAGTTGTACGCGATCGCGAATCGCTATCGGCGATGTTCAACGCTCTTGTAGATCGCCACTCATCCTCATTTTCGCGCGCGAGAGCGATCGCGTCTTTGACCGACATACTCTTACCGTCGGTCTTCGCAAGCTCAAAAGCGGCGAGTCCCATCGCAGAACGTGCTTCGCCAAGATAACGCTCAAGAAAAAGGCGATCGACCTCTTCGATCTTGTAGCCGGCGGCCTCGTAGATCGATTCCATCGCTCCGCTCAAACGAGCCGCCCGTTCCATCTCGCCGCCGATAACGGCTAAAGCCGCAAATCTTTCGAGGGCGTAACCGATGCTGACAGTGCTTCCCATCTCCTCGCTGATCTTCATCGATTCGAGCGTGTACGCGTGAGAGGCCTGATAATCCTCAAGCTGACATGCAACGGCCGCAAGATTGATCGCAGCCAGCATATTTAGCTGTTGGTAGCCGTTCTCCCTTGCTATCGTAAGAGTTTCTTCGTAGAACTTCTGCGCCGCCGAGTAATCTTCGCGATGACGCGCGAGTTCGCCCAAGGCATTCGCGAGGTCCGCCGTCTCGAAGCTTTCGCCGGCTTCGCGTGCCATCCGCAAAGCCTTCTCGCTGAACTTTTGAGCCCCCGTGAAATCGCCTTGATTATGTTTAGCGGTTCCGACGCTATGGAGCGCGTTGATGGTCAAATTCTTATCGCCGGTCGCGCGGGCTATCTCCAAACCTTTTTCAGCGAACGCGACGGCCGCGTCGAAATCACCACGATTCCAACATAAACTGCTGATGCCGCGGTACGCGGACGCAAGAAGTTTCGGGTCGCCCGACTTCCCGGTCGCGTCAAGGATCCGCCGCATCCACTCGACGCCTTCCGAGAGGTGTCCGCGACGCCACCAAAATCGGTGGACCGAAGCCGCGATCCGGAGGGCAATCTTCGGTTCCAGGCTTATGGTCCAATTAAGCGCGAGCCGGATATTCTCGTGTTCCTGCTCAAGCCTATTCAGCCAATCGGCGGCTCGAGAACCTCTCAATTCCGGTTCGGCGCGTTCGACGAGTTGTGCAAAATAGACGGCATGGCGGCGGCGTACATCTTCGCTTGTGCCGCTCTGTTCTAATTTTTCGAGAGCGAATTCGCGGACGACGACCAGCATACGGAAGCGCGGGTCGCCGCTTTGCTGGTTGATCCGTTCGATCAAATTCTTATCGAGCAGCGACGAAACAGTGTCGAGGATCTCCCCGCCGCGTTCGGCACCGACGGCTTCAGCAGAATCGATCGTGAACCCGCCGGCAAAGACCGACAGACGATCGAGGAGTTGTTTTTCGTCCGCGCTGAGCAGGTCGTAGCTCCAAGCGATCGCTCCCCGCATAGTCTGGCGGCGTTCGGGCAATTCTTTTGCGCCGCCTGTCAGGAATTTTAGAGAACTTGATAGTCTTGAAAGGATCGTCTGCGGTTCGAAAAGCTTGATGCGCGCCGCAGCGAGTTCGATCGCGAACGGGAGGCCGTCAAGGCTTCGGCAGATCGCGGCGACGTCGGCAGAGTTAGTTTCGCTCAATAAGAATTCGGGTTTCACGGCCTGCGCCCGTTCGACAAAGAATCGTATCGATTCAAACTTGGACAATCCGTCGGCAGATAGACGCTCGCCTTCAGATGGCAGGGAAAGCGGCGGAACGGCAAATTCGTATTCCGCTCTTAAACGTAAAGGCTCGCGACTGGTGACCAAAACTCTAAGGTTCGGGTCGGCGTTGATAAGCCTTTCGATGTCGGACGCGGCTCGAGAAACCTGCTCGAAATTATCCACGACGAGTAGCATCTTCCGCCCGGCAACGTGTCCTTTTAACGCATCGAGTATCGGCTCACTGCCGGATTCTTGAACGCCCAGCGTTTGCGCGATGATGGAAGTGACCAGCTTGGGGTCTGTGATCGGCGCGAGATTGACGAAGAACACGCCGTCCGGAAAATTCAAAAGCATCCGCCACGCGACCGCCAACGCAAGCCGCGTCTTGCCCGTCCCGCCGATCCCCGTAAGAGTCAAAACCCGAAAAGCTCCTAGACTCAACTGCCTTTCGATCTCCGTGATCTCCCTTTCGCGGCCGACCAGCGGCGAAAGATCTTCGGTAAGATTGTGCGGCGACGCTATGAACGCTTTTTGAGAATTTTGAGAGGAACTAAATCTCGCGGTCGCCGGCTCGTCGGCGTCAGACAAACTCTCACGCGAAACCGCTCCGGCTCCTGATAGGATCGCGGTCGCGGGTTCGTCCGCCAAAGCGCGGTCTGAAGACGGAACCCCAAAGGCTGCCGCCGGACCATCAAGGAGCGCGCTGCCGTCATCGAGACAGTAGAACAGACTGTCGTCGTAGTAATCCCGCCTGCATTCAGGGCATCGTTTCATAAGTGACTACTTGAAAAAACCCGCTCTTTGCAGCAGTTCGTCAAAGCGTGGATCGGCTCGGAGCGCCTCCAATTTCATATCGACCTTTATGAACGGGAACCAAATGGCGTGTTCGTCACAAGCTTTGTTCAGGTACGCGAATGCCTGATCAACGTCGCCGAGACCGACGTGGATCTGTGCCAAGTTAAGTGCCGGAACATATTCGTTCTCCGAACGAGTCGCAAACTCATCGAGCGTCCGCAGGGCCTTGTCACGGTTCCCGCTTCTTGCGTACACATAACCCTTTGCGGCCAACGCCTGCGGATCTAACTCTTCCGCTTGGATCTTCTCGATCGTCGCGAGGGCCGAGGCAAAATCGCCCTTCTGCACGTACGCCTCTGCAAGGAAGCTGCAGGAGACGGCGTAGTTCGGATTCATTTCGAGTACGTCGCGAAACTGCTCGATCGCTAGGTCGGTTTGCCGCGACCAATGAAGCACGACGCCGATCGCATTGTTGTTCGGCGCCGATAGCGGATCAAGTTCTTTGGCATACCGCAGCACTCTGAGACTCTCTTCGAAGCGTCCCATCAGACCGAGAAACCATCCGTACCACATACGTACCGAAGAGCTCCCCGGATTGAGGGCGAGGGCACGCTTAAACTCAGCCTCGGCACCGGAATGATCCCAGTCAAAATAGAGTTTTACGAGGGCGAGTGAATTGTGCGCTTCCGCAAGTTCATCATCCCGCCGCAGGGCGTTGTCAACGGCCTCTTTTGCCTTCGAACCTGCGTCTTTCACCGAGAATGAAAAGAACGAGAGTTCTGTCCACGCGTCAGCCAACCCTGCAAACGCCGCCGCGTATGTCGGGTCGATCGCCACTGCTTTTTCGAAATTCTTAATGGCCTTCTGAAAATCGACGGGCGTCCACCGCGCGAAGTGAGAAAGGCCGCGAAGGTAGAATTCATGTGCCAGTGGGTCTTGAGTCTGACGCTTAAGAAGAGCCGCTCGCTTCTCGCCGAAAAGCTTTATCCTCAACGCTTCGACAACCGCCAACGTAATCTCGTCCTGAACGTCGAAGATGTCTTTCATCTCGCGGTCGTATCTCTCGGACCACAGATGATAACCATCTGAAGCTTTGATCAATTGCGCCGTGATCCGAATTCGGTTGGCAGACTTTCTAACGCTGCCCTCAAGGATCGTCGTCACGCCGAGCTTCTCGGCGATCTCGCCGATGTCCATGTTCATACCTTTGAATGCAAATGCAGACGTACGAGCAGCAACCTTGAGGCCGTCGATCTTGGTGAGCGCGTTCAAAAGCTCTTCCGCAAGCCCGTCACAGAAATACTCGTTCTCGGCATCCGCACTCATATTGGCAAACGGCAGGACGGCGATCGAATCGTTCGCAGTTCGGCCGTTAGGCGGCTCTTTTCCGGACGAGGCAACTTCAAAGATCTGAGTCTTCTGATCGGCAGATGCCTTGCCGTCTAAAGATGGGATCTCGAAAACTGCTGTCGCCGGTTCATCGGGCGACGGAACCGAACCTTGAACAAGCGCAACTCCATCTTCGAGACAGTACAGCAAACTGTCGTCAAAATAATCGCGTCTGCATTCGGGGCAGCGTTTCATAGAAATCTAGTCCGGCCCCGCAGGGGCGCTGATCGCAGCGCACATTTGCAAATCATGACCCTTCCGCCTCAGCCGTCCATTCGAACAAAAACGAGAAATTATACTACCGATTTCGCGTCAAAAATTTTATTTGCGAATATTTTTTATCAATACGACATCGCGGTTGCGCGAACCGCGGGCGATCGCGAGACGGTTGCCTTGGGGGTTGAGAGCGAAGGCGGCGATCTGAAATTCCCTGAAAGCGGTCAGCGGTGTCGGCTTCGAGCCGTTAACAGGCTGCGTCCAGATATTGGATGTCGTGCCAAGAGTGTTGACAAATAGTATCCCGTCACCGAGCCTATTCCACGCGATACCGGCATTAATATTGGCGGTGTTTGGCAACTCAAAAGTGCGAATCGGTTCTCCGCCATTGATCGAGATGATGCCGATGCGTTCGGGTTTGCCCTTCTCGGTAATAAAATACGCGACAAATTTCCCGTCTCGCGATATTGCCGGCCACGTCGAATCGACATCCGTCAACTTTACGGCGGCTCCGCCGGCAAGCGGAACCTTCCAGATACGAAACTGCCCTTCGGCTCTGCTCGTATAGACCACCCAATGCTGATCGGCCGAGGCTGCAACGAATGCACAATCGCTGTCGCTGACGACCTGTCGTACGTTGTGTCCTTCAGAATCCATCTGAGAAAACGTGTTGCCGGGAACCAGTTCTTTCGTAACAGGATCGATCGCTCGTCCCAAAAAGGTGATCGCATCACCGCCGACTGACAGCGTCGGCAAGATCTTGCCGAATGTATAGTCGGTCGTCAGCGGTTTTGGATTGCTGCCGTCAGCGTCCATGCGCCATATATTCTGCGCGCCGCCTTCACTTGAGACAAACACGATCTTGCCGTCGCTGGTCCACGAAAGGCCACGCTCACCGTCGTCCGCCGCAGTTTTTGAGTTGATAGCGACGGCGTTCTTTGGGTCATTCTCCGCCGTAAGCCAGATGCCCATCGAATATTCGCGCTGGATCGCTACCATCGTTTCCGAATCGGCCGTGAGGCTGAAGTCCTCGTAGCTCGAAAGATCGTTCGTTATGTTCTGGACCTCGCCGGAAGGATAAGCCGCGTATCGTATTTGGTAACGCTGTCCCATGTCGGCGGCGTAAGGCGTATAAACAAGCCCCTTGCCCTCGTTCGTCCAAGCGATCTGGCTGATGCGGAGCAGTTTTTCTTCCTTAAGGGGAATTTGGGTCTCGACACCGGTCGCGACATCGACTACGGCCATTCCACCTGCGTACGTTGCGCCGCGAGTCAGTGTCGGAACTGCGATCAGTCGGCCGTCAGGTGACCACGAAACTTCGTCTCCGTAAACCTTAGGATACTTGCGTGTCGTCACAATACGTTCGTTTCCGCCTTGTAGGCCAGCGATGATAACTGAGCTATTACCGTCTGAAACTCTGATGAAAGTGACCTCATCCCCTGCGGGCGAGAACGAGATCTGGCTGTCAACGCCGATGATGATCCTGCGTCGATTTCGTCCGAGGGTCGTCATCTCGTATAGCGATCTCGGTTGATCTTTTCCTTCGGATGCGACCGAATACAAAGAATTGCCATTGGGCGAAAACTTCAAAAACTGATATTCCGCCGCCCCTGGCGGCACGATCTGCGTATCGCCGGCGCTCGCCGTCTGCCGAAGCCAAAGAGAGTGATTTCCGTCGTCCTCATTTTTTGCATAAGCAATGTACTTCCCGTCGGGTGAGATCGCGACTGATGTAGCTGATCCGTGGGCGGTTAACGCATCGAGCTTTATTGATCGAAAATGGTTGACTTCCGAACTGCCTCGGGCATAAAAGTACGTCCAATAGACACCGATCGCCATTGCAGTTATCAAGAGCGGTGCGATCACCCACGCTCCCGACCTTTTGGGCTTCTGAGTGAGTTTACTGCCCGATCCGGTCGCATGGACACTATTGTTCGGATCCGTCTGCAGAACGGTTTCGTCCGTCAAGGCATAGTCGAATCCATCCGTTTGAGCATCGCGAAATAGATTCTTTAGATCGGCGCGGAGATCTCTAAAAGTTTGGTAGCGTTCGTTGCGGTCTTTCTTCAGCGCAAGCTTGACGATCTGCTCTAAGGTCGCAGGGATCGCTTCGCCTGATTCTCGCGAACCACGCAGGGACTTGCCGGTCGTCGATCTATCGCCAGTTTCTGCGACCGGCACGCTGCCCGTCAACATTTCATTAAGCACAACGCCAAAACTATAGATATCGGTGCGTATATCGATCGTTTCGCCTAATGCTTGTTCCGGCGACATATAATTCAGAGTCCCCATAACACGGTGCGGTGCGGTAAGGTCGCGCGTGTCAAAGTCGCCGGAATCAGGTGCGGTAAGCTTCGCTAAACCGAAATCCAACACCTTCACGATCCCGTCACGACGGATCATAATATTCGCGGGTTTGATGTCTCGATGAATTATTCCAACCGAATGAGCCGACTCCAGAGCGCTCACGACCTGAATGGCGATCCTGACCGACTCTTGCCACGAAAAGACCCTTTCCGCGATACGCTCGCGCAAAGTCTGTCCGTCAATATACTCGGTCGCCATAAAGCTGTCGTTTCCGGCGTCTTCGATCTCGTAGATCGTAATGATGTTCGGATGATTGAGTGCGGAAACCGCTTGAGCTTCCTTTTCAAAACGGCTCTTGCGTTCGCGGTCGGCAGAAAACTGACGCGGCAGCAGTTTCAGAGCCACCTTACGGCGCAGTTTTGTATCTTCAGCAAGATAAACTTCGCCCATGCCGCCGCTGCCAAGGATCTTGACGATCTTGTAATGACTGATCGTTTTGCCGATCAGGTCATTCGGCTCAATTTGCGGGAAGATCTCGGCGGCGAGGGCATCCGGCGGAGTGTCGAGCAAACTATCGTGTGTGTTCTCAAGAGCGAGAAGAGATTCGACCTCGCGGCGCAGGTCGGCATCTGCCCCGCAGAGGAACGCGATCGTCGCGTCACGCTCGGCGGCCGGAACTTCCAGCACCGCGTGATAAACCTCCTCGATCTGATCTAACCGTTCAATATTCATCTACGCCAAAACATCTGGCGGGGAGGAACCAGGTTCGAATTGTCTTATCAATACTGCCGCCCGCTTTCAAAGCGCAAAGGCGCTTCATCCGGTGCCCAGCACTTCGCGAAGCAGCCACGTACGTGCGAACTTCCAATCTCGTTTCACAGTGTCCGAGGAAATATTCAAAACTTCAGCGATCTCGTCCATCGTCAAGCCGCCGAAGAACTTCAACTCGACGACGCGGCTTCGGCGTACGTCGATCTGCTCGAGGTTCTTGAGGGCGTCGTCGAGCGCGACGATCTCCTTTGAATTGCTCCTTGTCGATACGGCATCGTCAGCAAGCGTGATCCGCTCCTGCCAACCTCCGCGTTTCTGGCTGTGTTTAGAACGGGCGTGATCCACCAGAATATGCCGCATGGCTTTGGCGGCGACGCCAAAAAAGTGCGCCCGATTTTGCCAATTCCGCTCATCCTGTTTTGCAAGCTTGAGGTAAGTTTCGTGAATCAACTCGGTCGTTTGGAGGGTGTGTCCTGCGGATTGCCGGCTCATATAGCGCTTTGCCATTTGCCGCAACTCCTCATAAACAAGCGGCATCAACCGCTCTAGGGCAAGTTCATCTCCGTTGCCCCAGTCAACCAGCAGAAGCGAAATTTCGTGCGAATCACCGCTTTGCATTCTTTTCAGATGGAAAATTCTTGGCTGATTATAGAACAAAACTCTCAAGATTAGAAGTATTTCTAGTTCGCTTGCCCTTTTTTGTCCAGGGATTCTCGTTTAGGCATATAGAACGACTAAAAAAGGCAATGCAGCCGCTTGAAACGAGTGAAGCGGACGCACTTTGACAGAACTCGCTGCCTTTTGCACTCAGTTTAGGAGAACAGGAGAAAGACAATGAAACGCATCCTCGTATCGCTCATTTTAACGCTCGGTGCCGCCGGATATGGCTTTGGCCAATGCAGCTCCGCAGACAAAAAGGCACTCGAAGCTTTTGACCACGCTTGGGGCACGGCGACCATAGCCGGCGACCGTGCCGCTCTGACGAGTATCTACGCGGACGACTTCGCAGGATTGCCCGCGATGCAGGGCAAGGATGCCGCCATCGACAACGCGGTGAGAGCCGCCGAACGAAACAAAGCCAACCCGGCTGAAGCGGAGAAGACGACCTATGACCATTACTTGATCACCTGCACCGCGAATTCGGCGACCGTCACGCATCGCAACACAGTTTGGACGCCGGTAGGCGAGGGAGGAAAGCCCGAGACATTCTACTCACGCAGCGTGCATTTCCTCGAGAGACGCGGCGGCAAATGGCAGGTCGTCAGCAATGCCGGAAGCGGCCTCGACGACTCTGACGTTCTGTGGTATCTCGAACAGGACTACAACGATGCGATCGCGAAACAAGATCGCTCTTTGTTCGAGAAAAATTACGCCGCAGATTTCTCAAGCATAAGCGGCAGCAGCGGACGTCTGATGAACAAGCCTGAAGATATCGCCGACACGGTTGATAGCGGAGCCAAGCTGGAGTTGGCCGAGACGACCAATATGAACATTCGTATCGACGGCAGGACGGCGATCGTCACCGGCGTTTTTCGAACAAAAGGCACGGACGCTAAGGGCAAGGCACTTGATACCAAGATCCGCTACACGGACGTTTGGATCAAACGGGACGGCCGCTGGCAAGTATGGTCATCGCAGGGAACTCCGATGCCATAGATCTTCTTTCACGAATCGCGCGGCCGCCGCTTGAAAAGAGACAAGGTCCGCAGCGGTCGGCCGCATTACATTTTTCTTTGCATAAACCAAAAAAACAGGAGACCAACATGAAACGCCAATTAACTTTACTTTGTTCACTCTTCGCCATGATGCTCACGCTCAGCATCGTTGCTTCCGCACAGGTCAATCGACCGTTTCAAAACGGTTCGGTGTGGGTCATCGGCGTGATTCAGATCAAACCGGGTATGCAGAATGCCTACAAGAGCTACATCGCCACCGAATGGAAAAAACAGCAGGAAGCTTTGAAAAAGGACGGGCAGATCCTTTCGTATATGGTGATCGAGACCGAGGCACACAGCGTGGCCGACTGGAATATGCTGCTTATGACCGAATATAAGGATCTCGCCACCTACGAAGCGAATCAAACGAAAGCTGACGAGCTGAATCAAACCCTGGTTGGCAACGACGCGAAACAAATGCAGGGCTATCGCGACCGTCTTCAGATCCGAGAGGTCGTGGGCAATCGGCTCTCGCGACAGATAATACTCGAACCGAAGCGTTAACGGCCACGTATAGTTTCGCCAACCAAATGAGTCACCGGAGAAAATATATAGTTCTCCGGTGACTCAAAATTCTTGGCGGGCTTTAGCTTTTTCTCGGCTGTCATTGCTGATCTAGGAAGCCAAGGACTACGTCCTGGAATTTTCGATAATTTTTCTCGAGCAAGATCGCGTGGCCGCCATCGGGCAGTGCCGCGTAGCTCTTGTATTTCGTGCCAAGTCTTGAGAAGAACTCCAGCGTATTCGCCTCATTTGCAACAAAGTCCTTTTCCGGGTGGATGATGAGCGTCGGTACTTTGATCTCCTCGGGTATGAGTATCGTGAGCTTTGTCATTCCATCGACCCTTACACCGTTCGGCGACCTAGGAGCCTCGGCCAAGGCTTCCTTAACATACAGAGCGACGACATCCTCTTCGTACTGACCCGCGATAAAATCCGAACGAGCCGCCTTCTCGTCGTTGATACGATATTGATCCTTTGGCAGCTGCGGCGAAGCCGGTAGAGACTTACGTCCCCACGGCATTGCGAACAAGATCAGCTTCTCGACCTTTTCGGGATGTTTCATCGTGAACAGACCGGTGGTTTGTGTTCCCCAAGACCAGCCGAGGACCGAGATCTTGCGGGCGCCGCGAAGCTTCGAAATGTAGTCAACGGCCGCGTTGATGTCGCCCGACGCCGATTCCGTATCGGACCAATCTTTGTCCGTTTTTTCCGAACGACCATAGCCGTGAATGTCGATCGCCCAAACGTCATAGCCGTGCTTCGCAAGGAAATCCATCAGCGAATAATCACGTATCTGCAGGTCAAAATCCGGCCGCCCCGTCCACGTCGCACCGTGAACGAGCAGCACGATCTTCCTGTTCTTTGCGAACGTCTTTTCAAAGCCCTTCTGGTATTTTTCCCAGAGATAGATCTTCAGCCCATTGCTCACCGCCCAATGATCTTTCCCGACGATACTCTTCGCCGAACTCTGCGCAAATGAAACACTTGAAACAAACATTAGAAAAACCAACCCTAGGAAAACTTTCTTCATTCTATCGTCTCCAATATCTACCTAAAATGTCTTTAGACTATACTATGTTTTTCGGTGGCGGCTTTTTCAGCAAATGTTCCGGAGAGCCAGAAAGGATTTTTCACTTTGGATACTGCGGCATTTGGCTCTCCCATTCATTGAATTTCAGGCGAAGCTGTGCGAGGGTCTTTGGTTCGGCAGTGCTAAAATTTGCCTGCTCGCGTTCATCGACGGAAAGATCGTGGAGAAATTCGTTTTTACCTTCGCGGATGTATTTCCATTTGCCGTTTCGCAACGCGCCTTGGCGCTTTGTTCGCCAAAAGAAGGTTCTGTCGAACCTCGCCCGCTTTCCTCTTAGCAGATCGGCCATATCCTCACCGTCGAGCGGATATTCCCGGTCGGGTTTTGCTCCGGCGGCGGCGATCATTGTGGCGGTCCAATCCATTGTGATCACGGCCTGGTCGCTGATCTTCCCTGCGGTTGTCACGCCCGGCCAGCGAACGATCGCCGCAACACGAACACCGCCCTCATGAAGATCCATTTTTTGCCCGATGAAAGGCCATTCATAAGAAAAACGCTCGCCGCCATTGTCGCTTGTGAATATAACAAGAGTGTTTCGTTCGAGGCCGGACGCTTTAAGTGCCTGAAGCACACGGCCGACGCCCGTGTCGAGGCTCTTCATCATTTCGCCATAGACCTTTATCGAACCGCCGGAGCGAAATCCGGCCGGACCGTATTCAATTGCATCGCTAAACGCTTTGTCTTTCGGGCCTTCCCACGGCCAATGCGGAGCAGTGTAGTGCAGGCTAAGATAGAATGGCTTTGTGTGTCGCCGGCGAAGATATTCGATCGCACGTTCGGTGAGGAGATCTGTCATATAGCCGATCTTTTCGACCGGCACTTCGTCTTCGAAAAGATCCAGATTCTCGGTCATATCCTTATGAGTAAAATGATCGACCGCGCCGCTCATGTTGCCAAAAAACTCATCAAACCCCGACTTCAGCGGCCCGAAATAAGGCAAATATCCAAGATGCCATTTGCCGATCAGGGCCGTGTTGTAGCCCGCCGATTTAATGATCGACGCAACCGTTGGGTGCTCGTGGGGAATGCCAATTAGTTTGATCTTCTCGCCAAGCTCGCTGCGTTCGTGGATCGGCTCTTCCATCCCGACTGGAAGGCGCGCGGGATATCGCCCGGTCATAAAACCGACACGCGTCGGCGTACAGACCGGCGCGGCGGAATATGCGTTCGTAAATTTCACGCCTTCGCTCGCGAGCCTGTCGAGATTAGGAGTTTTATAATCAGGGCGCCCATAACAGCTTAGATCGCCCCATCCCATATCGTCGGCAAGGATGAATAAAATATTCGGACGTTCAGATTGAACCGTCGCCGCGAGTCCATCATATTGCGTGGCCAACGCGATTCCTGCGGCACCTGCCACAAATTCGCGTCGGGAGAATTTTGAATTTGAAGCTGCTGTCATATCGATCCTCAATACTTCGGTTTCCATGTGATCAATCATTCGCTTGCCGATCACAACAAGGAAACTACCTTAAATCCCGCATCGTTTGCGGCATCGCCGAGCCGTTTATCGGCGCAGACGAATGGCCGGTTTCGCGGCTTTTCTCTGCACCACGCGAGTGCGGCCGCAAGTTGAAAGGCATCAAGGGCTCGAATGTTGCGATCACAAGTTAACTGGATAGCAAGTTGAAGTACCTTATCCTCTGGCTGCACGATTCGCGAGATCGAATAAGCCATATTCCATTTTGCGAGTGATGCCTGCGACTGATCCCGCGAAATAGCTCTTTCTCGGAGAAGTCTGTTTACTCCGCTGTAAACTTCGACATGAGTTCCCCACCATATCGCAAGCTCGTTGAATTTTTGCCGAACGCGACGCGTCTCGATCGAAGTCACTTGATTGCAGAAAAGCGGTATGATCGCGCTCGTGTCCCAAAACGCAACTTCAGCGGGCATCTCGGTCCTCTCTGATCACGTCCAGGATCTTTGAAAGCGGCACATTAGGAAGACCATCGTCATCCCAGAAATCGTCCGGCAGCGGCTCAATACTGCGCGGCGGGCTTAGGATGCCTTCGGCGATAAGTTGCTCTTCCTCGTTCTCGTATAGGTCATCGTCATCGAGCGGGACGATCTTCGCAACCGGCACGTTTCGCTCCGTTATCAGAACCTTCCCGCCGCTTTTTACACCTTTCACATAAAGGCTCAAATTTGTTTTCAAATCTCCAATATTTGCCCGCTTTACTTTCATAGGCGAAGAGTAACCACACTCGACCAACTTAGTCAAGTCACTTCTTAACACAACGCAAAGCCCGCATCGAGGGCGGCGATGAGTTCATCGACGTTGTCCTTTGTCGAATTCAGCATCATTCCGGTGCGGATAACGTTGCCGTAAAGGCCGCCTTTGCCGATGAGAACGCCTTGGCGTTTCGTTTCTTCGAAAACCTTTAGCACGGCGTCGGCGGCAGGTTCTTTCGTCTCACGGTCTTTAACGAGTTCTATGCCCTGCATAAGGCCGCGTCCCCGAACGTCGCCGATGATCGCGTGTTTTTCCTTTAGCTCTTCGAGTCGTCCGCGGAAATAATCACCGACAACGCGAGTGTTGGTCAGAAGGTCGTTATTCTCAATGAATTTTATCACCGCGAGGCCCGCCGCCATCGAAACGGGATTGCCGCCGAAGGTTGCGAACGTGAGGCCCGGGAATTTGTCGGCAACCTCAGCGGTCGCGATCGTCCAACCGATGGGAACGCCGTTGCCCATTCCCTTTGCCGACGTGATGATGTCGGGCTTAACGCCCGTATGCTCGATTCCGAACCATTTGTCGCCGGTTCGTCCCCAGGCGGTTTGAACTTCGTCGGCGATGAATAATCCGCCGTGTTTGCGCGTGATCTCTTCAACACGTTCGAAATATCCGTCGGGCGGCACAATGAATCCGCCGACGCCCATTATCGGCTCGGCCATAAATGCGGCGATCTCGCCGGTCGTCGTTGTTTCGATGACGTCTTTGACATCCTCAGCGCAGGCCGCACCGCAATTGTCGGGCGTCATTTTCCACGGGCAGCGATAGCAGTACGGCGCGCGCGCGTGGACGATTCCCGCGACCTGCGAAGCGATCGGACGCCATGACGAATGGCCGACGCTCGACAACGCGGTCGCACTTCGCCCCGAATAGCTATGACGAAGGACGACGATCTCGCTTCGGCCCGTAGCAAGTTTCGCCGCCATTATCGCGGTATCATCGGCCTCGGTGCCGCTAGACGTGAAGAAGGATTTCTTAAGGTCTCCGGGTGCGATCTCGGCAAGCTTTTCCGCGAGGGCGGATTGAGGCCCGTTCGCATAAAGCGCCGAGGTATGCTGCAACGTCCTTGTCTGCTCGATGATCACGGCATTTACGTCCGGGTTAGCATGCCCGACACTGACGGTCAGTACGCCGCCGAACGCATCGAGATATCGATTGCCGTCCGCATCCCAAACGTATTCACCCTCGCCTTTCACAAGCGCGATCGGCTCCCGGTAATACATCGCGACGGCGGGAAAGAGAAATTCACGATGCTTGTCGATCGCGGACATTAGGGACGTTTTTGTTTCGGCTGTCATAATTCTGCTACCTATTCAATTCCCGGATTTCTGAGAGGTTGGAGGCTTGTCGTGATCGAAGAACGGATGATCGCAGCGACAACGATCAGCAAGATACCTGCAACAAAGAACGCGCGGCGTTTGAGAGACAATCGCGCAGGTCGACCATGCGTGTCTGGGTGTTCTGCCATCGGTTCGACTTCGCTCATTACCAAAACAAAGAACGCGAAAATGGGTAAATCATTCTACTACAATTTCGCGGTTTCTGGTCAAGCGTGCGGTTACCGAGAGAAAAGCCCGTGGAAACGGGCTTCGTTGTCTTTCACAATTCTTTTGCAAATGTCAGCGCGGTAGAAATACGCCAGGGCATTACGTCGCTCGCGTGAATGACCTCAATTTAATCAATGATCGCATCGGGATAATTCCGCTTGTTTTTTCTTACCTAAGAGTTTGAGTCAAAACTACGACGGCTAGTATATATTACTTTCGCGTTTTTTCCCTGTCGCATCGACGTAAACGACCTTCATTTCGGAATAGAAATCGAGCGATGTGCTGCCTTGTTCGCGAGGGCCGATACCGCTCGATTTTATTCCGCCGAAAGGAATGTGGGCCTCACCGCCGGTCGTCGGGGAATTTATGTGGGTCATTCCGCTCTCGATCTCTTCAACGAAGCGCGTAACGCTGTTGTAATCATTCGAGAAAATAGAAGACGAAAGGCCGTATTCCGTGTCGTTCGCGAGCGTTAGCGCTTCGTCGAGATCCTGTGCGCGAAAGATACCTAAGACCGGGCCGAAGATCTCTTCGCGGGCGATTCGCATATCCGCAGTTACGTTGTCAAAAACCGTGGGCTCGACAAAGTACCCGTACTCGAGGCCTTCGCCTGAGGCGCGTCCGCCGCCCGCAAGCAGCGTCGCTCCATCCTCTTTTCCGATCTCCATATACTTGAGAACGGTGTTGAATTGATGCTCATCGACGCTCGGCCCGATATCCGTCGATGGATCGGCACCGGCGCCGAGCTTGTATGCCTTCGCCCGCTTGACGATCTTCTCGACGAATTCATCCGCGATCGAACTTTGCACGATCGCCCGGCTTCCCGCAGTGCAACGCTGGCCTGTCGAGCCGAATGCGCCCGATGCGGTGTGTTCGACGGCAAGATCGATATCGCAATCTTCTAGGACGACGACGGGGTTCTTGCCGCCCATCTCCGCCTGGAACGGAATGCCGCGCCGTGCGATCTGTTCGTAGAGTTTTAGGCCGATCTCGGTCGAACCGGTAAACGAAATGGCGCGCACCGCTGCATGACTTGCGATCTCTTCGCCAACGTCGCTCCCCGAACCAAGGACGAGATTCATCACTCCCGCCGGGACTCCCGCCTCCGTAAAAATCTCCATCAGACGAACTGCCGTCGAAGGCGTGTTCGTCGCCGGTTTGAAGACGATCGTATTGCCGGCGGCAAGCGCCGGCGCGATCTTCCACAGCGGGATCGCGATCGGAAAATTCCACGGCGTGATCAGGCCGACAACTCCGTGCGGCTGCTTGATCGTGTAGGCAAAGTTCGCAGGAAGTTCGCTCGCGATCGTCTCGCCGTTATTGCGGCGGGTTTCGCCGGCGCAGAATTCAACAACATTCGTGCCGCGCGTTACTTCACCGCGAGCCTCCGAGATCGTCTTGCCCTCTTCACGCGTCAGCAACTGAGCAAGTTCTTCCTTGTTGTCCTCAAGCAGACGCATGGCGCGCATCAAAATTCGGCCGCGAGCCGGAGCCGGCGTACGCCGCCAATCTTTGAACGCAGAGTAAGCCGCTTCGATCGCTTGGCGCGTCTCTTCGCGGGTCGCTTGCTCGCTCTCGCCGATGATGTCCCGCGTGTCCGCCGGGTTGATATTCGGCACACGTTTCCCCGAAGCGGAGTCGATCCACTTCCCCGCTATGTAGCTACGATAGATGGTCATATGATTTAATGCTAACCTTATATCAAAAGATGGCCGAACGCAACGAAAACATCCGTAACCTATTGCAGACACGAGTGTTAGAGCACGGCGAAAAGACGTTCTTGATCTCGGAGGCCGACGGACGTGAGTTCAGCTACGACGCCTTTCTGCGGCAGGTGAAGCGCACCGCGATGTTGCTCGATTCACGCGGTATCAAGAAAGGCGACGTTGTGAGCCTTTTGCTGCCGAATTCCGCCGAATACATCGTCGCGTATTTTGCGTGCTGGACGCTCGGCGCGATCGCCGGGCCGATCAATTCGCTCCTTAAATCCGAAGAGATCGAGTGGACGCTCGCTAATTCCGAATCAAAACTCCTGCTTGTCTCGAGCGAATTTCTTTCCAAACTTGAAGGCCGCAGTTCTCCCGAACAGATCGTTTTCGACGACGTCGAGGCAGTTGCGACTGCATCGGAGAACGAACTTTCAGCGTGCGAGATCGAAGCAAGCGACGATGCCGTGATCATCTATACTTCCGGCACCACAGGCAAGCCGAAAGGCTGTCTTCTCACGCACGAAAACCTCGTCGCGAACGCACGCCAGATCGTCGAATGGCTCGAGTTCGGTCCAGATGATCGACTACTGAGCGTGATGCCGCTCTTTCATATGAACGCTGTGTCAGTTACGACGATGAGTGCTCTATACGCCGGAGGTTCGACGGTCGTCAGCCCGAAATTTTCCGCTTCGCGTTTCTGGGGAATCATCGAGAAATACAAGATCACGTCGTTCGGATCGGTCGCGACAATGCTCTCGATGTTGTTGGCTAGCGGTGAGCAGCAAGAAAAAGAGGCCGCGAAGATACCGTCCGCGTCCCTGCGTTTTGCGATGTGCGGTTCGGCGCCCGTTCCGGCCGAGGTCTTGAATCGCTTCGAGGAGATTTTCAACTGCCTTGTCGTCGAAGGCTACGGCCTTAGCGAATCAACTTGCCGCTCGACGTTCAATCCACCGACAAAGCAGCGTCGTCCGGGGTCTTGCGGTTTGCCGATAGGGAACGAAATGGCCGTCTGGAATGAATATAACGAACCGGTCGGCAACGGCGAACTCGGCGAGATCGTCCTTCGCGGACCGAATATCTTTCGAGGCTATTTCAAGAACCCTGAAGCGACAGCGAAGGCATTCGACGGCGGTTGGTTTCACACGGGCGACATCGGCTATCGAGATGCTGAAGGATTCTATTTCATCGCCGACCGCAAATCGGACATGGTGATCCGCGGCGGCGAAAACATTTATCCGCGAGAGATCGACGAACTTCTCTTCACGCATCCTGCCATTGCATCGGCAGCGGCGATCGGCGTGCCGGATGACCTTTACGGCGAGGAAGTTGAAGCTTTTGTCGTGCTGCGTGAAGGACAGAACGCAAGCGAATCCGAGCTGATCGACTTTTGCCGCGAGCACCTCGCGGACTATAAGTGCCCTAAACGCATACATTTCCTCGACGACATCCCAAAAGGGCCGACCGGCAAGCTCCTAAAACGAGAACTCGCAAAACTTCGCCCGATCGACTGACCCGCTCGAAATTGTAACCCCAATGCGCCGTGGTATAAACTAGATACTTATGGCGAAACGGAAACTTGGCGTCGCTGTTGTCGGCATCGGCGGTGCGGTTGGAACCACGATGGCAGCCGGCGTCGAATTGCTGCGTCAGAATGCTATCGATACGACGGGATTACCGCTTGCCGGGTTTGAACGACTAGCGGATTACACTGAGATCGAGTTCGCGGGTTGGGATCTTTTTGACAACGACCTTGCTACGGCTGCCGAGAACCACGAAGTTCTAACTCTGAAACAATTCGCTGCCGTCTCGTCCGCACTCGCCGAAAAACGCCCGTGGCCCGCGATCGCCGACACGCGTTTTCTCTCTAACATCAGCGGAACGAATGTTATTTCGCTTGCAAAATTACGCGATGCGGTCGAGCAGGTTCGCGCGGACCTTCGCGAATTCCGCGCCCAATGCGATGCCGTCTGCGTCGTGAATCTCGCCTCGACCGAAGCTCTCACCGACCCGAACAATGCAATGTTTTCTTCGCTTCCGGCTTTCGAAAAGGCGATCGACGAGAACGCGGCCGACATCTCGCCGGCGATGCTCTATGCTTACGCCGCTCTCGCAGAAGGCGTTCCGTATGCGAATTTTACGCCTTCCGTGGCGGCAGATATCCCTGCGCTGATCGAGTTTGCTGACGCGAAAAAAGTACCGCTCGCGGGCAAAGACGGCAAGACCGGCCAGACGTTCATCAAGACCGTGCTCGCCCCGGCTCTTCGCTCGCGGGCATTGCACATCGACGGTTGGTATTCGACCAACATCCTCGGAAATCGCGACGGGCTCGCCCTTTCGAACGACGATTCGCTCGCGTCGAAAATTCGCACAAAATCAAGCGTCCTCGACGATATGCTCGGCTACGAGGTCGAGGATCATCTCGTCGATATCCGATATTATCGCCCGCGCGGCGACAACAAAGAGGCGTGGGACAATATTGACGTGAGCGGCTTTTTGGGCCGGCGAATGCAGATAAAGGTGAATTTCCTTTGTCGGGATTCGATCCTCGCGGCGCCGCTTGCGATCGATATCGCACGCTGTCTTGACCTCGCACGCGAGCGCGGCGAATTTGGCATACAGGAGCAGCTTTCGGTTTTTTTCAAACTGCCGATGACGCGGAATACGCGCCCTGAACACGCGTTCCATCTACAGGAAAAAATGCTGCTTGATTGGCTCGAACAAAGGTAAAGAATTATGACACTCAACACGATAAAGATCTCCTTTCCTGCCGACCTTAACGAAAAGATCGAGAAAGAAACGAAAACTTGGAACGACGAGCAAAAGATCGCCCGCATATGGCAAAAAGATGCCGCAGTTTGGCAGAACGAGGACGAGGCGGATTGGCTCGGTTGGCTTGATATCGCCAAAGAAGAGCTGGATCGCGTATCGCTCTACAAGGACTTTCACAAGGACATTGAAGCTGCGGGCTTCAAGGACGTTCTCCTGATGGGAATGGGCGGATCGTCGCTTTGCCCTGAGGTGCTCGGAATCACGTTCGGAAGGACGAATTTTCACATCCTGGACTCGACAGTTCCCGCCCGCATAAAGGCTGTCGAATCAATTATCGACATCGACAACACGCTCTTTATCGTCGCGAGTAAATCGGGTTCGACGCTCGAACCAAACTGCTTCCTGCAATATTTTTTCGACATCGTCGCAAGTCGCAAGGGCCGCGAGAATGCCGGGCGTCAGTTCGTCGCGATCACCGATCCCGGTTCAAAACTCGAAAAGCTTGCGAAACAGGACGGCTTTCGACATATCTTCTCCGGAAAGCCTTCGATCGGCGGCCGCTTCTCGGCACTTTCCGCATTTGGAATGACGGCGGCGGCAAGTATGGGCATCGACGTCGAAGCATTCCTTATGCACAGCGAAACGATGACGCAGGCTTGCCGCAGTGAGAACGTCGCCGGAAATCCCGGAGCCGAACTCGGTGTGCTCCTCGGCGTCTGTCAACGCAACGGGCGGGATAAACTTACGCTTCATCTCTCGCCGGAATTTTATGACCTCGGGGCATGGCTAGAACAACTCATCGCCGAATCGACAGGCAAGCACGGCGTCGCGATAATTCCTGTCGATCGCGAACCGCTCGAAGAGGTTTCTGTTTACGGCAAGGACCGCGTATTTGCGTTCATCGGCCCGAACGCGGACGCAAATCTCGACGCACAATACAACGAATTCTCGGCGTTCGGCCATCCGTCGATCCGCATCGGGATCGACACTGCCGAAATGCTCGGCCAGGAATTTTTCCGCTGGGAATTTGCGACCGCCGTCGCAGGTTCGATCATGGGCATCAATCCGTTCAACCAGCCTGACGTCGAATCCGCAAAGGTTGCGGCGCGCGAACTCACCGACGAGTACGAAAAGACGGGGCAATTGCCCGACGAAGCTCCGTTCTTCGTCGGCGATGGATTCAGCCTTTTCGCGCCGTCAGAATACGCAGCCAGGCTCGCCGACGCGGTAACCGAGAAGACCGTCGCATCCTTGCTTGCCGCGCATTTTGATACGGTCGGCAAAGGCGATTACTTCGGACTGCTCGCTTTCATCGAAATGAGTTCGACCAACGAGCAGCACTTGCAGGCGATACGCGAAAAGGCCCTGCGCAGCACGCACGCCGCGACGTGTCTCGGCTTCGGGCCGCGATTCCTTCATTCGACCGGCCAAGCTTACAAAGGCGGCGGCAACAACGGCGTGTTCCTGCAGATCACTGCCGATGACGCGTCAGACATTGATGTGCCGGGTCAGAAATATACTTTCGGGGTCGTTAAAGACGCACAGGCACGCGGGGATTTTCAGGTTCTCGCCGACCGCGGACGCAGACTTCTGCGTGTGCATTTGGATGCCGACGTCGAGAAAGGCCTCGCAAGACTCTTCTCTATGATCTCGTAAGTTATTCGAAACTAAGGGCTTCGACCGCATCGAGCCGAGCGGCCTTGAGTCCGGGATAGAGCGCTCCGACGAGACTGCTCAAGAGGCCGACGACCAATATTCCCGCGACCACTTTCGGCTCGATCTGAACCGTGAGCGTCGTCCATTTCGTGAGGGCGACGCTCAATATTATCGTCGCAATGACACCGAAGATTATCCCGCCGAGAGCGATCAGAAGCGCTTCCTGAACTATCGTCCAGCCGATCGTAAAATTCGACATTCCCAAGGATTTCAGCACGCCGATCTGCCGCGTCCTTTCGCTCACGGTCGTGTACATCGTAAGCAGGATTATGAGGGCGGAGATAAAGCCCGCGATACCGATGACGACGTTCAAAAAGACATTCAACGCGGGAACGCCCTGCATATAAAGTTCTTCGAGATCGCGAGTAAGCAGGATCTGAGTATTCGGGAATTCGTTGTGTATCTTCTCGCCGATGGCGTCAACGCTCTGGCCGGGCTTTAGCTTTACGAGCAGCGCGGTCGCACGTCCTTCGCCGTCCAACTGCTTCTGCATCGTCCCAAGCGGGATCTTTATGCGTGCGCCGACGCTCGGTTCGTAAATGCCGACGAGCGTGAACGGCCTTCCGAACAATTCTGTCGTGCCGCCGATAGTGAGTTCCTTTTGCGCGAAAAATGCCGCGTCGCACACGGCCTCGTCGCTGCCCGGCGTGAAGGCCCGCCCTTTGACGATCGTTAGGCCCGAAACCTGTGAGTAGCTGTCAAGATCGACGCCTTCGAGAATTCGGCTGCCCGTATTGGAATCCTTTGCAGAGACGCTCGTCTGGATGATCGGGATCGCGCGGTCAACGCCTTCGACCTTCTCGATCTCGCCGGCGAGCGAAACCGAAAGTCGAGGCGTCTCCGAACCGCTCCAGCCCAAACTCCCCGATGGACGCACCATTATTTCGGCGCCGATGTTAGCCTCGCGCTTAGCACGCTCGCGCAAACTGCCGTTCGCGAGGCCCACAGTAAAAACGATCAGCAAAATGCCGACTCCGATGCCGATGATGCTCACCGCCGTACGCGCCGGCCGATGCAGCATATTTGAAAAAACGAGACTATTCATCTTCAGATATGAATTCTATTGTCTCGCTCATCAAAAGTGAAGGCACGCCGACGGCATCGAACCCGAACTGCGTGGTAAGTCCGCACTCACGATGCCGTGAGCGGCCGATTCAAGACCGTTCGCCACCCGGAATCGGTGGGCCGGCCATCATCAGCGGATAAAGGCGTTCGGAGCCGGTTTATCACCGACAGACCCGAATTGGACCACTCCAAAACCGGCAGTCGAACGCTGCATATACCAAAGGCCGTCGCGAAATACGGCGACATCGGTCTTGCCGTCGCCATCAAAATCCGCTGCCGACGGCAGGTCTGTAGATATTCCGAACTGAATCGCGGAAAATCCTGCTTGGCTCCCCAAGATATACCAGATGCCAGAGCGATAAACAGCCTGATCCGCCTTTCCATCCCCGTCGAAGTCCCCGACGGTCGGTATGTCAGCGGCAAGGCCGAATTGAACGACCCCGAAACCTGCAGTCGAGCGAAGCATATACCAAAGACCGGCACGATAGACCGACTGATCAACTTTGCCGTCACCGTCGAAATCCGCACTGACGGGTTTATCTCCAGCGAGGCCGAATTGAACCGCTTGGTAACTGCTACTCGTCAGGTCGAACATATGCCACACGCCGTTCCGATAAATCGCTAATTCGCTGCGACCGTCCCCGGTGTAGTCCGCCGGGACGGGAATGTCGCCCGCAATGCCGAATTGGACGGCGTTGAAACTGTTGTTCGAACTGTTGAGCCAATACCAGACGCCGTTCCGAAATACCGCGATGTCCGTTTTCCCGTCGCCGTCGAGATCGGCCGGCACGATCTCGTCCGTGGAAACGCCGAACTGAATCGCTGAAAAGCCGATGGTCGAGTTCAACCCGTACCAAACACTTGAAGATGGGCGAAAGACGGTCTGATCCGCCTTGCCGTCGCCGTCAAAATCGAACTGAGTGCGACGTGTCGATGGACGATACCAGTCTGAAACCGTGTCGTCGGCAGAGTTGAACGTCAGTCGCGTCTCCGACGAACCATCGGCGTTCGAAATATATACCTCCCGCGTATTGCCGATACCGATCCTGGCATAGGCGAGTTTTGTCCCGTCGGGCGACCAAACGGGCGTGTCAATACTGTTCGCTAAATTTAACTGTGATGGCTGTGACCCGTCCAGATTCATTATCGTGATCCGGTTGGTGCTCGGATCCGTTCCGCGAATGCATACAATTTTCGTGCCGTTTGGTGAGATATCCAGATTCCGGTGAATTATCGGCGCCGCAACATTGGTGATTTGGACGCGGTTCGTACCATCCGCATTTGCCGTACAAAGCTGAAGGTTGTTTGAGGCAAGACTGCACGCGAATACGATCTTGGTGCCATCCGGCGTGTAGCGCGGAAATTCCTCCGAATTTGCGGTATTGGCGGCGGTAAGCGGTACCACACCAGTCCCGTCAGGGTTCATCGTGTAGATATCGCAGGTCGGTGGTGTACATCTCGAAAAGATGATCTTTTGCCCATCTGGGCGCCATGACGGAAATTGATCGACCGACGCCGTATTCGTTAACTGCACGGGGTTGCTTCCATCGGCGTTTGAGATCCAAATGCTCATCGGCACGCTAGTGTTGATGCGGGCCTGATAGACGATCTTAGTGCCGTCGGGTGAAAACCTGCCGAGCATCGCGATACCGCTCCAGCTGCTAAGCCGATGCTGTGAGGTGCCGTCAATATTCATCCTGAACGTGTTCGGATAGCCGAATCGATTTGAAAAGATTAATAGCGGCATATTGCCCGTCACGCTCTCCGGAACACGGTCTAACGCCGCAACCTGCGCGTCGGTCATGGCGCTGTCAAAGAGCCGAAGGCGCGCTATCGAGCCCGCCGATGCCAGAACCGGATTGTTTATGTAGTCCTGGAAGAAACGAAAACCGGCAGGGAGCGGCGAACCCCCATCCGGTTGAGTCAGCCTAAGAATTCCGTCACGGTACGCCCTAAGGGTGCCGCTGCCGTCGCGGATCACGACGACTTGGAAATAAGTGCCGGTGGTTACCGGCGGTGTCGAAAGACTCTCTCCTTCAATTCGGCCGTCAAGTAGAAATCCCCCCTCATCAGGAAGGGTTCCACCGGAAATGTCGAGTAAGCGTCTCCGCCCACTCATAGCTCCCATCTTGAAGAGCATCACCATCGTGAAGTTATTATCCGGAACAACGCCAATTAGGCTGCTGATCGCCACGCCGTTATTGGTCGGAAAATTCATTACCTGCCTTGAAAACCCGTCAATTGTGTCAACTCCGAATGAATTGACCTGACTATTGAACGTTAAATGCGATAGCGCCGGAGCTCCGGCTACGGAGCTGTTCAGGTTCCCTTGGAACTGATAGTCGGCCTTCAAAACTTGGCCAACGGTTACACCTGTGAACGTCAATACCATCGCAAATATGGCTAAGTTGTTAAAGGTTAGCTTTCTCATCACTTTTCTCATCACTCGTCTTCCTCCATTTCCATTTATTTCGAGCCTCGTTGCAGGAGCCAGCGATCAATCGCAGATGTATTGGTCGCAAGATCGTTTCGCTATATCGGCAAACCCTAGAAGATACAGAATTGGAAGTAATTAAATCGCTGCTAAATCTTGGCTAAATTTCAAATTTGTTATAAGATTACCTGCATTTCAGAACTGAGAGATGGCATCCGAACCCGCTGAACGTAACGTGGAATCGGCAAACGTATATCGTTTTTGCGAGTACGAGCTTGACCTGTGCCAAGATGTCCTGCGTCGAAATGGGAAAACGCTTAATGTAAACCGTCGGATGCTCCAGGTACTCACTCTGTTTGTCGAGCGGCAAGGCGAGATCCTCAGCAAGCAGGATTTTTTTGATAGTGTTTGGGCGGGTAGCTTTGTTGAAGACAACAACCTCACGGTTGCGATCACCGGATTGCGAAAGCTCTTGGGCGACAATGCCAAGCAAGCTCGCTACATAGAAACTCTCCCGCGAAAGGGCTATCGATTTATCGAAGAAGTCGAGCGTATAACCTCCGCGCCGACTGTGCAAGAGAGCGAAGCGACCGTGGGATCGGACTCTGCCGAATCCCCAAATGCTAGGTCATCGACCATTTTTGCGGCCATCACACAAATTTTCCATCGGTTCCCGGTAACTGCCCCTTTGTTCCTCCTGCTCGTTGTTGTGCTAGCAGGAGCCTTTGGCTACAAGAAACTTTGGCAGCAGAAGGGACTCGCTGCCGACATCCCTTCCGCCACGAAGTTCGATTCTGTTGCGATACTTCCCTTTTTGAACCCGGATGAAGAAAGTGCTTATCTCGCTTCGGGTTTTTCCGATTATTTGATCGCGAATCTCTCAAGAGTGCATGGACTTCGCGTGATCGACCGAAACTCCTCATTCAAATACAAAGATCGGTCATCGGAACTTACGGCCATCCGCGATGAGTTGCACGTTGGTTCGGTCGTGATCGGGGCGATCAAGAGGGATGGTGACCTGCTGGTCGTTAACGCCGAGCTGTGGGACCTGCAGGGCGGTGTGCCGCTGTGGCAACGCGAGTACAAGCGGAAAGCGACAGAGATCATTGCGATTCAGCAAGACCTTGCTCAAGCGGTGCTGCGGTCTCTTCAACCTCAGGCAAAGCCTGAAGCGATCGGCCTGACCGAGGATGCTGAGGCCTACGACCTGTACTTGAAAGGTGTCTATTACTGGAATCGCAGAATGGAGGCCGATATAAGGCGTTCTGCCGATCTATTTCGTGCTTCAATCGACCGAGACCCAACCTTCGCAAGGGCATATGTTGGCCTCGCAAGGGCGTATTCACTCGGAGACTTTACGGCTACAGGCATCTCGAGAGAGGAAAAGCAGGAATTGATCAAGGGCTCGATCACCAAAGCCCTCGCGATAGACAATGAGATCGGCGAGGCTTACGCCGTCCTCGCCATAAACAAATGCTATATCGAATGGGATATGGCCGGAGCCGAAGCTGACTACAATCGGGCGTTGGACCTCAACCCCAACGACGCAACATCGCACCACTGGTACGCCGAATTCTTGAGTATGCTCGGCCGTTTTGACGAAAGCCTCGCCGAATATGACAAAGCCTTGTCTCTCGATCCGCTCTCGATGCCTATAAGGACCGACAGGGCGCTGAGCTTCTATTATGCCCGGAACTTCGAGAAGGCCACCGAGCTGTTGCTCCAAGCCAAAAACCTTGATCCCGACTACAACAAAACCTACGAATTCCTCAGGATCAGCTTGCGTGAGAAAGGCAAGTTCGCGGAATCCATTGATGCCTTCAGCGCTCTTGTTGACCAACAAGTGCGTCGTCAGGATCGAAGCAGCGAAGCAGCTGCAATATCGTCGGTGATGATAAGAGCTCTCGAAAATGGCTTGAAGGCGGACGGTTACAACGGCTACTGGACCGCCGACTTGAGGAACCAACGCCCGACCGATGTGTATTACATCGCAACCGCGTACGCGAAATTAGGCAACAACGATAAGGCGTTCGAGTATTTAGAACGAGCCTATAAAGACCGGTATTCAGGTATGGTTTGGCTAAGGGTCGCTCCCGAACTCGATGCCCTGCGAAGCGACCCGCGATTCGACGCCCTCTTGCGCAGAGTTGGGCTTTTGTGATCCTCTGCGTTCGGGCATTCCATAAATTTCCTCGACGTAGCCACACGTTAGACGCCTATTCCAAGTTCTATTTACGCCAGCCGGTTTCTCACAATTCCTCGGTAATTTAGGGCTTGACAGGTGTGATATACTTATTTTTGTTGATGCAATGCGTGTTGCATCGGGTACTTTTGGAGAATATGATCGGTTTAGGTGCATTGTTAATGCTTGGTGAAGCTTCGAACGTGTTATTTCTTCGCAAAGGCATGGTTCGTCTTTTTGCCATTTGGTCCTCACTTTTTGCCAATGCCGCAGCAAATTGCGCGATGCGCGCGGCCCATCGCTTAACGCTCGTTAGTGAGCAACGGTTTCAGGGCGGCGTAGATGTTGGCGGTCATTATCTTTTCGCCGTCGGCGTTCGGGTGAATGCCGTCCGCTTGGTTGAGTTCCATTTTGAGAGCGACGTTCTCGAGCAAGAAAGGCAGGTACGTCAATTTGTATTTGGCGGCAAGCTCGGGAAAAACGGCATTGAATTCGCGTTGATAATCGCTGCCCATTGTCGGCGGGGCGATCATTCCGCACAGAAGAATGCGGACGTCCTTCGCGTTTGCCTTTTGAATGATCGTTTCGAGATTCTCCTTCATTTTTGCGGGCGGTCCGCCGCGAAGAAGGTCGTTGGCGCCGAGTTCGAGGATCATTATCCGAACGTTCGGAGCGGCAAGCACCCAATCGACGCGTTCGAGGCCGCCGAGGCTCGTATCGCCCGAAACACCGGCGTTGATGACCTCGTAATCAAAACCGTCCTGCTGCAACATCTGCTGGAGCAGATTCGGGTAAGATTCTTTCTCGGTCAAGCCGAAACCGGCGGTCAGACTGTCGCCGAATGCGATGATCTTCGGGCGGTTCTGATCGGTTTTCGGCGTGGCAAGCGGTTTGTTCAGGCGGTCGTCGGGCGTGGCCGCACGGTTCTGCGAACCGCAGCCGAATTGAAGCGTAAATGCCGCGAGCAGCAGCAGCCCGGAAGATATTTGGATCAAGAGCTTTCTTGCCATCGTATTGCTCTAAGAGCTTAATTTATTGGAACTTGTTGCCTGCAAATGTGCAAGCTAAGATGAAACAACAATAGGAATGGCCGCAAATTTTCGAATGATAACTCTCTCGAATGTTTCAAAGATCGTCCCGTCCGGGACTCTAGAGCTAACGATACTCGACGATGTTTCGATCGACGTCGAGCAAGGCGAATTCGTCGCGATCACAGGCGCTTCGGGCAGCGGAAAATCGACGCTTCTCGGCCTGATCGCGGGGCTGGACGCGGCAACTTCCGGCGAGATCGAAGTCGATGGCGAGCTGCTTACGAAAGCAAGTGAAGAGCGGCTTGCCGCGATCCGCAGCGAAAAGATCGGCTTCGTATTTCAATCGTTCCACCTGATACCGAGCCTGACGGCGCTCGAAAATATTCTGATCCCGATGGAGATCGCGGGCCACCCGAACTCTAGGGCGCGCGCCGAAATGCTGCTCGAAAGCGTCGATCTCGCCAGCCGCGGGCATCACTATCCGCACGAGCTTTCGGGCGGCGAACAGCAGAGGGTTGCGATCGCACGCGCATTCGCGAACTCGCCGAAGATACTGCTGGCGGACGAACCGACAGGCAATCTCGATTCGAAGAACGGGATGCATATCTTCGAGCTGATGCTCGGCCTTCAGGAGAAGAACAACGTAACGCTCGTGCTGGTTACGCACGATCAGCAGCTTGCGGCGCGCGCCGACCGCAGGATCGTGCTTTCGGACGGCAAGGTCGTTTCGGCGGAATGACGCAGAAGACGAAAAGCGAATGAGTTTTGTCCTTACATTGACAGCACGCGAACTTCCATCGTCATCCCGGCGGCTTCTCGTGTCGTTCTTGGCGATCGCGATCGGCGTGGGTTCGGTCGTCGCCCTTCGTTCGCTTATAAAGAATCTGAAAGCTGTGGTCGCAACGGACGTTCGAGCTCTTCTCACGGCGGACATCGATATTTCTTCGACGAACGACCTTTCGCCGAGCGTCGTCCAAAAGATCGAGGCGGCGGTGCAAGCCGCAGGCATAGTTGACGGCAGAAGCGAGACGATCACGGCGAACGTGATGGCGCGTGCCTCTGACACGGCAAAGCAGGCCGTAAAGTTCGTCGATCTGCGGGGCGTAACGGAAAATTTTCCGCTCGTCGGTGATTTCCGGCTCGCGGACGGCAGCAGATTCAACGCGTCGCTTCTCGAAAATAACGGCGCGGTAATTTCGCAATTGACCGCTGAGGATCTAGGGGTTAGCGTCGGCGAGAAGATCAAGATCGGCGAGGACGAATTCAAGATAAACGGCGTCTATTCAGAGGAACCCGGCGGCACGAGCGGAATGCGTTTCGGCGGTCGAGTTTACATAAGCAAAAAAGCATTCGACGCATCGGGATTAGCGCAGACGGCACGCGTGCGGCGACATCTTTTGCTCAGGACGACGGAGGATCCGACTGCCTTGACCAACGCGCTGCGGGACGCGCTTTCGGGTGACGCCGTAACGGTCGCGAACTATCGCGAACAGCAGGAAAATCTCGGCGAACAGTTCACGCGAATGGAAGATTACCTCGCGCTAACGGGCCTTTTGATCCTCGTTCTCGGCGGCATCGGCGTCTGGAATGTCGCACGAGCGTTCGTCGAGCAAAAGCGCAAGACGATCGCGATCTTAAAGTGTCTCGGAGCCAGCGGGCGGCGCGTGATCGGTGTTTACCTGCTGCAGATGCTCACGCTTGGCGTTGTCGGCAGCCTCTTCGGAATTCTTCTCGGACAGGCGGCGTTGCTCGCCGCAAAATGGAATTTCGCGGAAAGCCTGCCGGCGAAGATGTCGTTCGGCGTACCGCTTGCGACCGCTCTGCAAGGGCTTTTTCTAGGCGTTGCGGTCTCCCTGCTTTTTTCGGCATTGCCGCTAGTTCAGATACGCACGATACAGCCGAAGGTCCTCCTGCACGACGCGAACAACACAACTATCTCGCGGCTCGACCGGACGCGTTGGACGATCGCCCTGACGATGCTTGTCGGGCTTCTGGCTCTTGCCGTCTGGCAGGCCGGATCGTTCAAGGTCGGCGCCTACTTTCTCGCCGGATCGGCGATCGCCTCGGCGATACTTTATACGGCCGCGGGAATTTTCACTTTCCTTTTGAAGAAGATGCGTTGGATCACGTCGTTCTCGCTGAGGCAGGGCATCAATTCGCTCTATCGCCCCGGCAACCAGACACGCGTCGTCCTGCTGACCGTCGGGCTTGGAGCGTTCGTCGTTCTGGGCGTGCAGATGATCGCGGCGAATCTGCTGCACGAATTCGATCTTTCGGAACGCAATAAGCTCCCGAGTTTATTCTTCGTCGATATTCAGCGAAGCCAAGTGGACGGACTCGCCTCGATGATCGAGAGCCAAGCGGCGGAGAAGCCGGAGATCGTTGCGATCACGCGTGCGAGGCTCGCATACGTGAACGGCGAACCGATCGATTGGAGCGACCGCGAAGTGCGTCGGCAATCCGGCCAGATCGGGCGTGAGTTCGCGATAACTTCGCGGCAAGAACTCGCCCCGTATGAAAAGGTCATCGACGGCAAATGGTGGCCGGTGCGAAATGACGAACCGCAGGTCTCCGTCGAAGAAAATATGGCCCAGCGGCTGAAGGTCGCTCCCGGCGATTCGATCACATTCGAGATCTCGGGGCGGCCGATCACAGCACGAGTCGCGAACATTCGGGACATCGACCTCAAACAGGCGCGGACGGCTTTTGTCTTCGTTTTCCGCCCGGGAACGCTCGAGACCGCGCCGCAGACGTTCGCCGCGAGCATATTGAACCACACGCCGTCGATCATCCGCCAAAAGCTGCAGCGAGCGGCTCTAGACGCTTACCCGAACGTTCAGGTCATCGACGTTGACGACGTGCTGGCGGCGGTTCAAAAGATGATCGCGAATTTCGTTCTGGCGGTCTCGGTCGTCGGCGGGTTCGTGATCTTGAGCGGCATTATGATCTTGATCGGGTCGATCGCTCTCACAAGATCGCAGCGCGTCTATGAACATTCGATCCTAAAGGCGCTCGGAGCGAACCGCAGGCAGCTCGCCGCGATGCTCTTTGCCGAGTATGCCCTTGTAGGCTCTCTAGCGGGCATTCTGGGCGGCGTATTCGCAACGCTGATGTCTTGGGCAGTGTGCCGATATCTGATGCAGATCGGCTGGAGGTTCGACTGGCTGGCATTCGGCGAGGGCGTCATCGCGACGGCCATACTCGTGAGCGTCGTCGGTGTCGCGGCAAGCTTTGGCGTGCTGTTCAAACGACCGCTTGCGACGTTGCGTTCGCAATGATCTTACTTCGGCGCTTCGAACGGATGGCCTTCGAGCACGGAGCGCATATTCACCTGAGCGAAAAGCGTCTCGAGGTACGCGCCGAATCGGTGGATGATCGGCACGAGGTCTTTGGTCTGGCGGGTAACGCGGATCTCTTCGATAAATCGCTCGAAGGTCTCGATGTCCTTGTAGAAAAGGAATCGTATCGAGCTAGCGGCAAATTCGTTCAGCTTCGCGTTGAGAGCCTCTGAGGTCGTCTTTTCGCAATTCTCTTCGGCGGCACGCGAAAGCTTTGCGATGGAATGGAGTTCGTTGCGGAGACGGATCGAATATTCGAGCTTTGCCGCAAAATTCGGGAACATCTCGTTCGGATCTACCGATTCGTCGAGTTCGCGCGAAAGCACGGTAACGATCTGCTGAAAACTCTCGCTAAGCTGTGCGTAAGCGGCCTCCGTTCGTGCATATACGCCGATGGCGGACCGCGTGGACATTATGCCGAGCAGTTCCTGCGCGACGGCCTTCTTAAGCTCGACCGCAGCGGTATAGGACGCGCCGTCTAGAGAATCGGTTACGGCGCCGCCGGCTTCGCCAAGACGCTGTACGCGGCGGTTGAGACGGTCGATCAACTCGCCTGTCATTGCGTGAACCTTGGCAAAAAGCACGACCGCGGGCTTGAGCGGTTCGTCCTTTTCGAGCATTCCGCCGACAAGGTCGAGCACGGCGAGAATCCTGCCGAATAGCGCGATCGTGTCGATGATGGGCGAAGGATCGCGGCCTTCGACAAAGGCGGCGACCGTCTTCGGAAGATTATCGGCGGTCTCTCGATCGACAAGCGAAACGAGGCTGACGTATGCCGTTTCCGAACGGAGTTTTTGCAGCAGCGCGTCGGCTAGGAAGCGGAATTCGGAAGCGGTGACCGTGTCGCCTCTAAGAGCGGCATCGAGACGAAAAAGTTCGCCGCGTACGGCCTGCGAAAGCGATAGCAACTCCGCGCGGCTTACGCCGAACGTTTTTGCCGCGAGATCTTTCGCAGAACCCGTATGCAAAAGGATCAGAAAAATATTATGCGAGATGCGGCGAATGGCGACCTGCAATATCCGAAGTTCCCTGCGGAGGTTCGGGTCGGCGATCCCGGTACGCAGGTCGGCGAAAGGGCGGCCGCCGACAGACGCAAATACATCGACGCCGCTCAGCCAGCGTGCCGTTTCAAGCACAACTTGCGGAACGTTCACAGCCGCCGGCGTGAAACTGCCCGCTGGTGATGCGGTATAACCAGCGTCAGAAACCGGGGCTTCAACGTCGTTCTCAATTAATCCGATAGTCAATGTATTATCTTCTTCCCGTCAGGAATTCGACGAGGGAATACG
>DAORTR010000005.1:9456-42007 GCA_035432765.1 Pyrinomonadaceae bacterium | reverse complement strand
CGATCGAACGATAGGCATTCTCCGTAACGACGATCCCCGCATCGACGAGGTCGGACACGGCGATCGCTATCCCCGCAAGCGACATTATGTTCGACGTTACGCCGGCAAAATACATAAAGAGGAACGACACCAAGGCGGCCATAGGCAGCGGGATCGTTACGATGAAGATCGAGCGGAAATGCGCAAGGAAAAGAAGATTGACGAGAGTAACGAGAACGAATTCTTCGATCAACGCCCACTTGAGCGTGTTCGCGGTCCGATAGATCAGGTCGGTGCGGTCGTAGAAGGGAACGAGGCGCACGCCTTCGGGCAGTCCCGGCGCGATCTCGCCGATCTTTTTCTTTACGGCGTCGATCGCATCCAGAGCGCTGACGCCGTAACGCATCGTAACAACGCCGCCGACAGCCTCTTTGCCGTTCTTGTCGAGCGAGCCGGTGCGAAAGGCATTGCCAAGCTTTACTTCACCGACGTTACGAACAAAGATCGGCGTGCCGCTGTCGGCGCCGATGACGATATTCTCGACGTCGGCGATCGACCCGACAAGACCAAGGCCTCGAACCACCGTCCATTCGCCCGCTTGTTCGACGACGTTGCCGCCGACGTTGTTGTTCGAACGTTCGACGGCCTCGACGACCTTTGAGAGCGGAATGTTGACCGCCCGCAAACGGTTCGGATCGATGTCGATCTGGTATTGCTGAACATAGCCGCCGACCGTCGCGACCTCAGAGATACCCGGAACCGAATTCAACTGATAACGCACGAACCAATCCTGCAGCGTCGTCAGATCGCGCAGGCTCATCGTGTCGGATTCGAGCGTGTACCAATAGACCTGGCCGAGCCCGGACGCATCGGGGCCGAGCGTCGGCGTTACACCTGCCGGGAGGTCGCGAGAGACGAGATTCAGCCGTTCGAGAATCCGGGTTCTGGCCCAATACAGCTCGACGTCGTCTTCGAAGATGACGTTGATCATCGAGAAGCTGAACGCGGAGCTAGCACGCACCGTACGTACGCCGGGCAGCCCCTGAAGGTTCGTAACCAACGGATACGTAACCTGATCTTCGACCTCTTTCGGCGAGCGGCCGGGCCAATCGGTAAAAACGATCACCTGATTGTCCGAGACGTCAGGGATCGCATCGATCGGAGTTCGCGTCAACGCCCAATATCCAGCCGCCGCTATCGCGATATAGACAACGAGAACGATGACGCGATTTTTGATCGACCAATCGATGAGCCAGTTGATCATATTGCTTCTCTCGCCGATGCTTCGGTCAGCAGGCCTCTCTACTGAGCTGTCGTTGTGATGGTAGCCTTTCCTTTTCCCGCAGGTCCGTCGTAGGTGATCTGAGCCTGCCACTCGCCAGCCATCTCAAGATCGACCTTGCCGGCATATACTCCCGGCGTGCCCGTCGTCGTAAAACTTGCGGGGTTATTCATAGCCGCCATCGAGCCCATTGCGGGCATAAAGAAATTAAGCGCGACAGAGCCGACATCGACCGGCTTGCCCGCCCCGTCAGCAAAAGTGAGCGTGAAATTCTGCTTGCCATTTCGAAGTACGCCGTCCGCGCTTGCGAGCGTCGCAGTCAGGTTGTTGCCCGCAGGGCCGGCCTTGATGGTCTTTCCGGCGGAAGAGTTACCGCCTCCGCAGGCGATCGAAGAAATGGCGATGGTAAGCAAAAAGAATGCTGCGATAGCTTTGAACATAATGGTTTCCTTAAATTTGGACGAAAGTCTTGATAAATGGAGAGCGTCCGAAAGAAACACTTCGGCGCGCGGAAATGTCTTCGCCTTAGATTTCCGGCGAAACAATGATGATGTTTTGGTTCAATTAGATCCGGAAGGCGCGATGGCGCAGGTATAGCTCAGGCGGGCGCACGGATGCAGCGCCGCGAATGACTCTCGTCGGTGCATTGTACTTGTAAAGAACGGATCGCTCTCCGAATGTGAACGCAACCGCGCGGGATGGTTCGACAGCTTGGATCGTGATTTTCGCGAGCGTTTCGAGGCGATCCGGGACGATGTTCTCGGAGTGAGACATCGCACAGGCCGTCTCGCAGCAGGTTGTGCCCTGCATCGAATTCTCGATCGCGGTCTTGGGTTTGCAGCACGCGTGAGCAGCTTCGCTTTTGCCGCCGATACATCCACAGACGCCGGCATAGATCTGCCCGGCGAGGGCAAGGATGAAAATGACAGCTGCAAAGCGCCTAAGCATATATCAGCAAACGATATAAAGTATTCCGCCGTTCGTCAAGGCAAAAGAGAGTGTTTCTCTGCTGCGGAGCTGAAATGGATGATCCGGAAAGAATCTATTTGAATTGCTCCCCCGAAAACGGTTCGGCCGCGGCGGCTCGAGTAAAAGACCAAAAATACTTTACTAAGGTATATAGTGAAAATATACCTGCTACGGTGAAGTTCAGAGGTAATTAGCAGGCGGGTGGAAAAGAAGGGCTTTTCTGGACGCCGAGCGGCTAAGCCGCACAAGTTTGCCGCCGGAATGGCAAAAGAAGAGCGAGGACAACTAGGATCGAGAGCCACGCGACCCAATCGCCGAATCGCACGTAGAGCGTCATCGCTCCGTTGGACTTACGGATCGGCCAAATGCGTGTGCCTTCCTGATAGACAGGAAGCGTATCGGAGACTTGACCGAGTTCGTCGATGTAGCCCGTAACCCCGACGTTCGTTGCGCGCAGAACCGGCCGCGAGGTCTCGACCGCGCGAAATACCGCGTTCGCGAGATGCTGCTTCAAAACAGGTGTCGGGCCAAGGTAACCATCATTCGTGAGTTCGATAAGCACGTCCGCACCGTCGCCAACAAATCGACGCGAAAGCGTGCCGAAATTCGATTCGAAGCAGATCAAGATCCCGGCTTTCACATCGCCGACAGGCAGGACGTCGTAAGTTCGTCCGTATGCAAATGTCCCGACAAGTCCCGGCAGAACCCCGTCGAGCGGGAACGGCATCGCCTCGCCGAAAGGCACTAGGTGAATTTTGTTATACTGCCCGACCTTCTTGCCGCTCGGATCGATCATTACCGCGGAGTTGAAATACCTCGTCGATTCGCTGTCGGGTTCGGCAGAATTGAACAGCACCCACGCTTTATTTCGCCGCGCGAAATCGTTGATGTATGTCTGAAACTCCCGATCGTCCGTGTACATATAGTTCATCGGCGATTCGGGCAGGATCACAAAACGCGTGCCGTCCTTGACCTTCGAGAGACCGTCGGTCGCAAGCTGGATCTGTCGGCTCCGCAATTGATCCAATTTGACCGCCGTGAGCGGACTCATCGGCACGTCTGCTTGGACAACAACGGCGGTCGCCGCGAGGTCATTTGTCGGCTTCGCCTCGGTAGTTGTTCCGGCCGCGAAGAAGAACATCAGTCCGGCAGCAGTCAATGGAATCGCCACCAAAGCGAACGCCAAATATCGCTTTCGCCTCTCGCGAAACGACGCTCTAAGGACAGGATCGACCAAAAGGTATATAACCCCGACAGGAGCGACGAAATACGTACTCAACGCGAGCAGAGGCACGCGTCTTTCAAATGGATCCGTCGTCGCGGAAGTTGCCTTGATCACGGCGGCAACAAGCGTGCTGAATGCTACGATGTTGAAACTCACTAGATAGACGCCGCCGACCGACGCGGTGTTCAAGATGTTCTGCGGGCCGAACGCCTGCGAGTAGCCGAGGGCGTTCCAGTTGTTGCCGGTTAGCAAGAATCGCAGATATTCGGTACACACCCAGATGAACGGGGCCGCGATCATACTCCACGCCCCGTATCTTCGCCAGACGAAATTGAAGATCACGGCGAAGACCGCCGGGAAGAACCCCACGATCATACAGGCGATAAAGATCAGGACGTATGCAAGGGCCGACGGAAAGGCTCCGTAATGGATCGGAGCATAAGCGAGCCACCACGTTGTACCGAAAAAGTATGCGGTCCCGAAAAGTTGACCCAAAAGGAATGTCGCGAACGCTTTCCGTTCATCGGTAATGGCTAACAGCACCGGCACGAAAGCGAACCACGCGAGCCACCACCAATTACTGTCCGGGAAGGCCAATACAAGCATCAATGCAGACGCGATGGCGAGAGCACAATTCCGCAGACTTGGAACCCCGTTGAAAAGAAATCGAATCACGAGATGAATTTTAACAGTTTCGCCGCCCGAACGTCGTGCCGTTTGACCGATTTGGGCAATTCAATATGAACGAAAATACGGCATCGTGAACGTCTGTGACGCAAATTGTCACCTTTCCTGTGACGCAAGCTGTCACTTCCGGCCAAAAACCTGCCGCGGGTCTGTCAATTTGAAACAAAACCAAGCAGTGCGGGACGTACGCATTCTGATCGTGGCACACTTTCATTCAATATGAACGAAAGGCCTTATTTTACGGCGTTTCCGTTATTTAGTGCCGTAAACGTAAGAAAGCCCGGTCTCTAGCGAGACCGGGCTTGTATGGTAGGACAACTGAAGGAACGCTCGGAAGGTGTAAGAGCACAGTGGCAAACCGCGCTCGGAGTAGAGTTGGCGGCGGGGTCTTGATCAACTGCATCAAGCTAGCCACTTTTCTCTAAAGCACGTAGCGTGCCACAAATACCCGAGAGTTCCAGATTTTTTTTCAAATAACTCAAGCAGGCCGAAAACCGCCCAAGGGAATTCCAATTATATCAGCCGAACAGCCGTCTCGAACAGCATTATTTTGAGCATCTGTCCGCGAGACGTTCGAGGGCGATCACGTCCTCATTATTCTCGTCGATCTCGGCCGCCGAGGCGGCGTAGGTCTTTGCCTGTTGGCAATCGCCTTTCTCGACGTAGATCTTGCCAAGGCTCACGTGAGCTTCGATCTTACGGCTGTCCCAAAAGATCGACGTCTTGAACGAGCTGATCGCCTGGTCTATATCGCCTCGGCGAAGATGTATCCTGCCAAGCAGAAGGTAGCTTTCGGCGCTCATCGGTTCGCTCGAGAGTATTCGACGCAGCACGGGCATCGCCTCTTCATCCTGACCGTTCGCGACCATCGTACGCGCCTTTGCTAACAGCGCGTCCGTCTCATTCACCTGCGGCTGAACGGTGGTTCCCTGCTTGCGGCTAAGGATGACGCCAACGAAATCTTTCCTCGACGGCTGCTCGACCCGCAGCGGCACGTCATCCACGGTCTTAGACTTTTCCCATTCCTTTTGAAGCGACGCATAACGGTTATTCGCCGTCAGCTTCTGTCTCGCCTGATTATCGGCTTCGGCGGCAAGCGGATCCTTGAGCTGTTCCAAGGCCTTTGCTAGCAGAAAGTACGCGTCGAAGTCGTTCGCGTTTGCTGCGATCGCGGCCTTCAGGCTCTTCACTGCCTCGGCATTGTCGCCGCTGATCAAAAGAGCCGCACCGTAGTTGAACCGAATGTTATCGTTACTCGGCTCGCTTTCGGCGGCCTTCTTGAGAAGCCCGACGCCTTCGGCAAGCATCGCCGCCGCCTTGGCAGGATTCTTCTTCTCGGCTCGCGCGCCTTGAACCGAGATCACACCAATTGCGTTATAGATCGCCGTAAGTTTCAGATCCTCCGCGAGCGGACGCAAGATACCGAGCGCCATCTCGAAACGCCCGGCCCGCAGTTGTATCAAGCCGTCGTAGAAAGCGGCCTCGGCATAATCGTCGCCATTGCACCGGCCCGGCTTTCCTGATTTCACACGATCGACGCATTGCTGATAGCCGTTTATCACTTGCTCGAACGCGTCCTGTGCGTCATTCAGCTTCTTTTCGGCGAGGAACAGGTGTCCCAATTCGAGAGCCGCCGCGGAATAAACGCCTTCGCGGCCGTCTTCCGAATAAAGACGCATCGCGTTCTTGAAATAGTTCTCGCGTGCGTCCGTCAGATTCGTGAGAAGCCCTTTCGTGTATGCTTCGAACGCGCGTGCCGGCACTTTGCTCGCCGACGAGATGATGTCGTTCTGTGAATAAGGCAGAGATTTGTCGCGTTGGTAAAGGATCTGGTACGCGATCTGGCCTTGGATCGACTGCAGGTTGCCGAGCGCGTCCGTCAGGTTTATGTCCCGCGTAACCTGCTTCCCATCGATGTACTCGCTCAAGAAACGCCCTTCGTTCACGCGAACGATCTTCGCCGTAACCGTGATAACGGCCGCCGTGTCTCCCTGAGCAGGCACGATATTGTATGTTCCGGTGATGAGCATCGTCGCGCCCTTTTCGCGTGCGAGCTTTAGCGACGTTGCGAGGCTCGGGAGCGACGTGAGCGGGATCCGCATCCGCTGCTGGAGTATCTTTCTTTCGTCGTTCGAGACGACATTTAGCGTCGGCACCTGCAGGAGTTCGCTCAAGGCTGCGGCAAAGCTCTCACCGACCCAGTTGAATTCCGCCTTTCCCGATGTATTCTCGAAAGGCAGCACCATTACCGTGTCTGTCGCCTGTGCCGCCTGCGAAAATGCCGCCGCCGCGAAGGCCAGACCGATAATTGCCGTGAACAAACTTCGCGAAAGAATTCTTTTCATCATATAAAAACAAAAATTCGCCGACTCAATGTTTTGAGTGCAGGCGAATTCGCGTGCAAAACCCGAAGGTGTGATGCTGGATTTTCCAAAAAAGATGGTATCCGGTACGGGATTTGAACCCGTGTTGCCGCCGTGAAAGGGCGGTGTCCTAACCCCTAGACGAACCGGACACATTGCGAAAACGCTCGCCTTTCGCCCATTTAGGCGAACGATTAGAATAACGGACGAAGGATTTTATTGTCAAACTTGCTATTTGCAAAGGAGGGCGTAGCTTTCACGTACCTTATTTGGACTTCCGCCGAACACTTTCTAACGTTATTGCCGTAGATCCTTACGTGTCAATTACAGTAGGCTCTGCTGAATTGGAAGAATAGGCTCTCCTTCGACACCTTGGACCTCAACATCAAGGTTCTTGCCCTCAACTTCGTTTTCCAACCTTCGCATCGCTTCTTTGCAATACTGTTCATTGTTTTCGATAAGTAAACAGTTTCGACCCAATTGCATCGCGGCTATTCCGGTTGTTCCGCTGCCCGCAAACGGATCTACGACGAGCCCGCCTTCTGGACAAAGCAGTTTAATAAAGAACTTCGGCAAATCAATAGGAAATACGGCCGGATGCCCATTGTTTTTTCCAACGACGGCCTTGCTAATTACATTTGAAGGTAAAACCGTTTCCTTTCCAACCCATTTAGAAATATCTCTTCCAAAGCCACTCGCATTAGCTGAGTTTTGGCGCGAAAGATCGTTCTGCCCCAATTTATTCAATCGAGAGTCAACCCAATTTCCGACCGGCTGACTAACTGCGTCGGAATTGAAATAAGGTCGTTTCGATTTTGCTAAGTGAAAACAATATTCCCAACCATCTCTCAGGCGAGTAGGCCAAAAGCCCGGCATCGGATTAGTTTTATGCCAAATATAATCTTCAATGGCGAACCAACCGTTTTCACAAAGGGCCTCGATCGTTTGCCAAACGTATCGATGTCTTACGCCATCCACTACTTTATCCTTAATATTTATGACCAAACTCCCCGAAGGTCGAAGGGCTTGAAAGAACGGTTCATGAAAGGTCATAAACCATTCTACAAATCTATCAGGATGAACGCTGTCGTAATGTTTCTGGCGGGCGTCAGCGTACGGAGGAGAAGTCACGATCAAATCCGCTTTGCCAAAGACCGATTTAAGATGTTCTCGTGAGTCGCCACACTGCAGCGTGCATGAGATATGGCTATTTGCAGGATTGTGTTTTGTCACGACGGCGGTCATTTAGAACTCCTTTTCAAAGTTGGCTGCGTGATAAACTCTTGAAACTTGATCGGGTCGAGCATTCCTGTGGCTTCGTTTACAAGATCGAGTGCGGACAACTCTTCTGCTAATAAAGTAGAGCATGTTTCCCTCTGAGCCAAAGCATAAAACGGTAGATATTCTCCAACCTTCGCAAGTGCCATCTTGTAAATTTCATTCGGATGCAGCCCCGAAATATAGGGAAATATAAAGCCTGGACTCCAAACTTCACAGTTTGGCGAATACGGGTGCCCGTCAGCGTTTCGCTTCACAGACCGTGAAACTTCGAACGGTAATATTTTTCCTCTCGGCGGGGTCGCAATGCAAACGACTCCCATATATGGACGAGTCAAGTTCTTATCTTCGATCGCTAATGACTCAAGGCGACGAAACATTCCGGCAACATCCTGCCCCCCAACTGTATCCGCCGATTTCTTCACGGACATAAATATACGCAACCCTTTCGGAAATTCAGGCGTGTCGATATCTGCCTCTACATCGCCTTCTCTCTTTCCATCATAAACGTTCGAGAACCACCGACGCATTAGCTCAATAACCAAATATTGATAAAACACCCCGATGCGCATACGCTGCCTTTGCATCTCATGTGAAATCGCATCGAGTTCAAATATCTCTTCAACGCGACATTGGCTGTAAAAGGAAGGAGAAAGCACAGGGTCACTTCGTTCGCGCAGATGCTTAATGCACAACTTAACGAGTTCCTCCGGCGTTTGCGGAAGTTGAGCGGATTCGCCGCTTTTAACTTTCAAACTACGATCAAAAGCCTCACGAATTGACTCTTCAAGCATCGCCGCAGAGATCGGATCTTTGGGCAAAGGGAACAAAGAGTCTTCAGCCAAATAATCATCTGACCTTCGCGGATAACCTTGCAATGATGCAAACTTTCTCGCCATATTTTTGCGTTAAAGAAATATTACGGGAATTTAGCATTAACTCCAAAATCAAGTTATCATCAACGAATAAATGAAGCGAGTATTTCTGATCGACGCGATGAGCCACGTCTATCGGGCATTTTTTGCCCCGATGGGGATGAAGCAGGATCCGCTGCGAAATAGTAAAGGACAGGTTACGCAGGCTGTTTTCGTCTTTACGAATATGCTGCGCAAACTCCTGAATGACGAAAAGCCGGACTACATCGCGGCCGTTTGGGATACGTTCGCTCCGACCTTCCGCCACGATTCTTTCGAGGATTACAAGGCGAACCGCGAGGCAATGCCCGACGACCTCGTCTCGCAGCTTCCCTACATCGAAAGGGTTTGCGAGGCATTCAGCATTCCGGTCGTAAAGCTTGACGGATACGAGGCTGACGACATTATCGGCACTTTCTCGAAGCAGATCGCCGTCCGAGGGATGCAATGCGTGATCGTCTCGAACGACAAAGATCTTTGCCAACTCGTGCGCGACCCGAACGTAGTCGCAATGCGGCAAAATGCTCAGAATCTCCGTCGTAAGGTTCCCGTCCCGCCGGTTGAATGGTGCGACGAGGCTTGGGTTGCGAAGAAATTCGGCGTGCCGCCTGAAAAGATCATCGACCTTCTCGGCCTGATGGGCGATTCGGTCGATAATATCCCCGGCGCGCCCGGCATCGGCGAAAAAGGCGCCTTAAAGCTCGTTCTCGAATTCGGCTCCGCACGCGAAGCGATGGATCGAGCCGAAGAGGTAACCCACAAGACATATCGCGAGAGCCTACAGAATAACCGCGAGCTGATCGAGCAGTCTCTTCAGCTCGCGACGATCCATTGCGAGGTTCCGATCGAGTTCGATCTTAACTCGCTCGCGCATCGCCTGCCGAATCGTGAAAGGGCATACGAACTCTTCCGCGAACTTGAATTCAAATCGCTGATCAATGAATTCTCCGATGCGTCGGCGGGGCTTTTCGACAATTTTCCGACGCACACCGGCGACGGCGCAGCGAAGCGCGTCGAGACCGCTTATTCTGTCATCAAAACGAATGAAGAGATCGATCGTTTGATCCGACGACTCTTCGAGACGGACGAATTCGGCTATTCGGTGAACGACGCGAATTCGCCCGAACGCGCGAGCGCCTACGAAAGGCTCGCGCCGCTCGGCGTCGGCATCGCTCTCGGGAGCGGCGAGGCGTTCTACATCGATCTCGAAGCGTTCGAAGGCGACCGCGATGCTGCGGTCAGCGCGATCGGCGACATTCTTACGAATAAATTTCTTCATAAGGCCGCCTGGGACGCAAAAAGCGTAAACAGCTCTCTTTTGAAACTTGGCGTTCGGCCCGCGGATCTCACCGACGATGTGATGGTCGCGGCGTACGTTCTCGACCCCGGCCGAACGAATTATCCGATCGACTTTCTCGCCCAGGCATACCTCGACGCCGATATTGCGCGCGTCATCCCCGAGGGGATCGACGAAGCCGCTTTTCGCACGGCCGAGCTTGCCGACATCGCTTCGCGCGTTGCGCCTGTTCTTCGCGAAAAGCTGCGTGCGAACGATCAGGAACGCGTCTATGCCGACATCGAACTTCCGACGATCGAGGTCCTCGCCGCGATCGAACTCGTCGGGATGAAGGTAGATGGCGACGCGTTGATAGCGTTCGCGGCTGATATCAAAGAGCAGCTAGAGGGATTGAGCGAACGTCTTTTTGCGATCGCGGGACGCGAGTTCAATATCGGATCGCCTAAGCAGGTCGGCGAGGTCTTCGGCGAACTCAACATCGAAACCGGCAAGAAGACCTCGACCGGCCAGGTCTCGACAAGCCACGACGTGCTCGTCGAACTTGCGCAAACCTACGAGATCGCACAGTTAATAATCGACTATCGCGAGATGGACAAGCTCCGCGCGACCTATGCCGAAGCTTTGCCGAAGCTGATCCGCGAGGACGGCCGCATCCACGGCTGCCTGAACCAAACCGTCGCAGCGACCGGCCGCTTAAGCTCGACCGATCCGAATCTGCAGAACATTCCCGTGCGGACGGCTCTTGGACAAGAGATCCGCCGTTCGTTCATCCCTGAAAAAGGCAAGAAACTTATCTCGGCGGACTATTCGCAGCTCGAACTGCGCATCCTCGCGCACATCACGCAGGACGCCGTGATGACAAAGGCCTTTCAGGACGGCGAGGACATTCACGCGAACACCGCACGCCTCGTTTTCGGCGCGACCGACGAGAAGGACCTAAAGGAGAAACGCCGTCTCGCGAAGATCGTGAATTTCGGCATCGCGTACGCCGTCGAAGCATTCGGGCTTTCGACGCGTGTCGGCATCTCGCGGGCCGAAGCGCGCAAGGTCATCGACGATTATTTTGCGACCTACAAGGGCATCCGCAAGTATATGGACGAGATACCGCAACAGGCGAAAAAGGACGGTTTTGTTACCTCGCTTTTTGGCCGACGCCGATACTTTCCTTCGATAAACGACCGTAACTTCACCGTTCGCGCGCGGCAGGAACGCGAGGCGATCAATATGCCGATCCAAGGCACCGCGAGCGACATCGTAAAGATCGCGATGATCAACGTCGAGAAAGCCCTCCGCAGCGAAAAGATCGAGACCAGAATGATAATGCAGGTCCACGACGAACTGCTTTTCGAGGCTCCGATAAACGAGATCGACCGTGCTTCCGCCATCATCAAACGCGAGATGGAATCCGCCGCAACCCTAGACGTTCCCCTCATCGTCGAAGTCGGCGTCGGCGACAATTGGATGGACGCAAAGTAGATTTCCGCCGCCGAGCGGAAAGAGCCATGCTTTTCCGCTCGGCGAGGAAATCCGATCCAAAGCGGCCTTCCGTTCTATCACGAGAAATACGTCTGACAGACCTGCGGTCCAACTATATTTTTTGGTAAGCTTACGAGACCGCCCTGAAAACAACAAGGAGTTGATTTGTGAATCCCGATAACCTTCCCACGCGCTGCTTTATTACGGCGTCCCTGATCTTTTGTTTTTTTATTGCCACCGCCTTCGCCCAGAATCGAGAAACCCAACGCCCTGCCGCCGCGATCGGATTTACCGGATCCTATAACCAGGATTTTCAGTCGTTCACGGGAACCTTAAATACGAATCAAACTCTCGAAACGCGAACAATGTACGAACTGGCTGGTTTTCCGAACGGCGGCGGCATCTCGGGCTGGTATGTCTATGGTACATCTAATAGCCAGTCTGGCCCCCCAAGATGGGGGTTGAACAAAGGTAGTAACACTACCGGTGCGTTTTACTCGATATACGACGAACAGCCAACGCGAAACCGCGCCTTCGGCTCATTGGCTTCAAGCGCGAACTTCGGGTATTTTGGCGTCGTCCTTCGGAATGATACTCCGGATTCCATTGTTACAGTGAGCGTAACGTATGACGCAGTGGTCGCGCGAAATCCATCAAGCTCAGGAGTCGCTAATAACTATCCTGTAAAGTGGCATGTCAGCGCGGCGGCTCCAAATATCGTCGAAGGTGCGGCCGGCGACGGCACTTTCAACGACCTTGCCGGAACGTGGCACGCTCCGGGCGAATTCGAAGAAGTGCCGGATGTTTTGAGCTTCTCGACGCCATCGACAGGTATCGGTTCGCCGGGAGGGCAGGTTCAGATCAACCCGCTCTTCGTCATCGGCACCAGAACCCAACTGCTTCAGGGGGTCGGCTGGGAACCCGGCCAATATCTCTACATACGTTGGTTCGACGCAAACGACGCCGGCGACGACGCACTTGCGGGCATCGATAATTTTCAGATAACAACGGCTGTGACTGCTGCAGATGCGGTCGTTTCGGGGCAGGTCGTCGATTCGTTCGGGAGCGGTGTGAGCGGCGCGGTCGTCACGCTGACCTCCGCAAGCGGTGCGAGGCGTTCTGCGAGAACTTCCCCATTCGGATATTTTAGCCTTACAGACGTCGCTACCGGAGAAACCTATGTGGTGAGCGCCACAAGCAAAAGGTTTCGATTCGAGGCGCGAAGCGTCAACGTCGGCGATAATATCGACGACCTGAGGATCGTTGCCGTAAGCGACGGGCAGTGATGCTCTGAGTTTTGCGAGCGAGTTGTTTCCTGCATCTTTACTAATACGCGGGCTTCTGCAATGGTGCGGATTTCGGTAGAATACCGTAATGGAATTAGCTGACCTGCACGCAAAACACGAAGAGATCAGAGATAAAGTTACCCAACTTGGGAGGTTTCTTTGACCCGCCTCGAAAGCATACAGAATTAGACACGCTCGAAAAACAGATCGCCGAACCCGGCTTTTGGGACGATTCCGAGTCGGCTCAGAAGATCGTGCAGCAGCGCTCGCGCATCGAGAAAGCTCTGGCACGTCAAAGTTCATTCGAGACGGCGCTCTCTGACGCCGATGTTCTGTTCGAGTTCGCGGAGACGGACGAGGCTTCGGCGGGCGAACTCGGTGAGCTGATCGCAAAGCTCGACGGCGAAGTTGCCGCGGCCGAGGTAGAATCTCTCCTCTCAGGCGAAACGGACGCGAACAACGCTATCTGCTCGCTTCAGGCAGGCGCCGGCGGCACGGACGCACAGGATTTTGCGCAGATGCTCTTGCGAATGTATCTACGCTGGGCCGAGCGGAAAGGCTTTAAGGCCGAGGTCCTCGACGAACAGCCGGGAAGCGAAGCGGGCATTAAATCTGCGACGTTCCGCATCGAAGGCGATTATGCTTACGGTTTGCTTGCCGCCGAAGCCGGTGTGCATCGTCTCGTCCGCATCTCGCCATTCAACTCGGGCGGCAGCCGCGAAACGTCGTTCGCCTCGATGTTCGTCTCGCCCGAGATCGATGAGAATATCGAGGTGAATATCGAGGACAAGGACCTGCGGGTCGATACCTATCGTTCGACAGGTGCGGGCGGCCAGCACGTCAATACGACGGATTCAGCAGTTAGGATCACGCATCTGCCGACCGGCATCGTCGTAACGTGCCAGAATCAGCGTTCGCAGATACAGAATCGCGCCGTCGCGATGCAGGTCTTGCGATCGAAACTCTACGAACTCGAGCTCGAAAAGCGAAGGCAAGGCGCCGCTGAACTCGAAGCCGGCAAGATGGACATCTCGTTCGGTTCGCAGATCCGCAACTACGTCCTACACCCTTATCGGCTCGTCAAAGATACGCGTACGAAACACGAAACTGCCGACGTCGATTCCGTTCTTGACGGCGAGATCGACGACTTCATCCAAGAGGTCCTGCTCTACAAAAAAGGAGTCGCCGGGATCAAATAGGATGGCAAAGCAACCTGCAACTATTTTCGTCTGTCAGAATTGCGGAGCACAAGCGCGCAAGTGGCTCGGGCAGTGTACGGATTGCGGCGAGTGGAACACTTTTGCCGAAGAGCGTTTTCGTGCCGCAGCGGCGAGCAAACACACGGGCTTGGCGGTAAATTATCGGCCGTCCGAAGCATACGCATACGGAGCGATCGCGTCGGATGAAGATGAACGTACAACTTCCGGGATAGAGGAGTTCGATCGTGTGCTCGGCGGCGGGATCGTCGCGGGTTCGCTCGTCCTCATCGGCGGAGCTCCGGGCATCGGCAAATCGACGCTCGTTCTCCAGATGGCCGAACGGCTTGTTGCGGGCGGTATTTCCGTTCTATACGTTTCGGGCGAAGAAAGCGAGCGGCAGATCAAGCTGCGTGGAACACGCCTAGGGTTGACGGCTGAGGGGCTTTTCATAATGCCGGAGACGAATCTCTCGCTGTTGATGGACGAGGTCGCGAAGATGCGTCCCAATGTCGTGATCGTCGATTCGATACAGACGGTCTTTAGCCCCTCGATCGAATCTGCACCCGGCAGCGTCTCGCAAGTGCGCGATGTAGCGTCGCAGTTGATGATGTTCGCAAAGCAAACGGGCACGCCGGTCTTTCTTACGGGCCACGTTACAAAAGAAGGCGCGATCGCCGGCCCCAAAACGCTCGAACATATCGTTGACACCGTCATCTATTTCGAAGGCGATCGACATCACAATCACCGCATAATACGCGCGACGAAAAATCGATTCGGAGCGGCGAATGAGATCGGCGTTTTTGAGATGACCGGCGCGGGCTTGATCGCCGTCGGCAATCCGTCCGAGCTGTTCCTTCAAGAGCGTCCGGAAAATGCAACGGGTTCTGTCGTAACGGTTTGTATGGAAGGCACGCGGCCGATGCTCGTCGAGATACAGGCTCTTGCGAGCGGCACAAAATTCGGTTCCGGACGCCGTATGACGCAGGGCTTCGATCACAATCGCACTTCGCTGCTTATCGCAGTTATGGAAAAGCGTCTCGGAATGCAGCTTGCCGCTGACGATGTCTTTGTGAACGTTGCGGGCGGTTTTGAAGTTGACGAACCTGCGGCGGATCTCGGCGTTATCGCTGCGATCGCGTCGAGCTATCGCAACTTAGTTATCCCGCCGGAAACCGCTGTCTTCGGCGAGGTCGGGTTGACGGGCGAAGTACGCGGCGTGCTGCAGGCACAGGCTCGTGCACGCGAAGCGCAAACCCTCGGCTTTAAAAAACTCATTATCCCTGAATCAAATCGCAAAGGCCTAGAAAAACTGCTGGGAATTCGCATCGTCGGCGTCAAGAACCTAGACGACGCGATGGACGAATTGTTCTGATCCTTTGCGGAACAAATCGGGTAACACCGGCGTATCTCTCGCTGCAATACAAAATGGGAGCCATATCAATGAAACTGCGTTTTTTTCTATTGTCCGCGATTCTTTTGACGCTATCGACCGCTGCATTCGCACAAGCGGAAAGCAAGAATGATACAGAGTTGAAAGCGCTGGTTCAGCGAATGGTGGGCGCACAGATGGCATTCGATGAGAAGAGTCTCGACGCCATTTTTACGGCGGACTATATCGAGGTTTCTCCGCTCGGGGAAGTCGATCCGAGGGAAAAAGTTCTCGGATTCTACAAAAAGGAACTTGCACCGCCCGGCGGCAAGATGGAGGGGATCGCGGACCTGAGCGAATATTCGATCCGCGGCGACGGAAAGACGGCGATCGTGATCGTGAAAGAGACCTTTTTGCCAACACCCGACGCAAAAGTATCGTCGTCCCGCAGTCTCCGCGTAATGCTCGTATGCCGGCGTGAGAATGGTATTTGGAAGATCGCCTCGGCGCAATACACCGGTATCCGGCCGAAACAGCCTGCACCGGCTCCGAAAACGAATTGACAGCTTTCGCGATCTTAGATTTCCGGGGCCATGATCTTGTCGAGAATGCTGTCCGTTTTGGCGCGTATGTCGGTAACACGCGGATTCGGGCGTTCGTTCAAAAAGGATGGAGGAGTGTGGAAGGGATCGACCTGAACCGGAACGCCTTCTTCGTCGAGGCGATGTGTGATGATCGACGAGATCAATTCCTGCTCGAACTGCGAAATGTTGAGGAACCGAACTCCAAGCCCTGTGTGGTCGAAGCGATAAAGCGCCTTGCACCAGAGAGGCAGATGATTGCCGTTCGGCAGTTCGATCTCCATACGGAATTCGTCGCCTACGTAGATATTCTCTTCCCAGCCTGTAAAACAGCCGCCAATGCTGATCTGCTGCAGACGAGTCTGCTGCCGTTCGCCGTATTTGGTGATGATCGTCGCCGGAATATCCAGCGAGAATCGGATGTGTTGGCGTTGGCTGATAGACATTTTACGAAAAGGCGTGACCACAAAAACTGGCGACAGCCTATTTTAGCCGTTTGCAGCCTGCTCTAGCAACACAAAAAGACCAGCCACGGCAGAACCGGAGCCGGTCTTTTCTGAAAGAGATGCGGGGAATTAGCCGGCGGCGGCTTCGTCTTTGGCGCAAACTTCGTCAAAAGCTTCTGCAAGCTGCTGACCGATCATCTGCGGCGGACGTCCCTCAAGATCGCGCCGTTCGAACATCTTCACCAATTTGCCATTCTTTAGAAAAGCGATCGACGGCGATGACGAAGCATAGCCGGTGAAGTATTCGCGCGCGGTCTCAGTCGCGTCAATGTCGGCGCCTGCGAACACAGTTATCGCTCGGCTCGGCTTTGTTGCCGCGTGCTGAAACGCCATCGCGATGCCGGGGCGAACACCGCCAGCCGCGCAGCCGCAAACGGAATTTACGACGACCATAAGCGTGCCGTCCGTATCCTTAACGGCTGCCTCGACAGCCTCGCTCGTTTTTGTCTCTTCGATCCCGAGGTTTGCAAGCTCGGCGCGCATTCCGTGGATCATCATTTCTGGGTATGGCATATTTTCTCCTAAAGGCGGACACAAACCTGACCTTTTTTTCAAGTATCCTGGATTCGGAGCGGCCGCGTCAAGTTTGCTATCGAGGGTTTCGATCTTAAACTATCAACGGTATTCAAAATATGCCTATCGAAACCGAGAAGAAATATCGGCTCAGCCTCGAACAGGCTGCCGAAATGGCTGCACGGCTTGTTGCCGAGGGGGGCGAGTTCCTGTACGCGCGGCACGAGGAGAATCTTCTGTTTCGCGGCGAGATTCTCGGCGAACGGGACGCAGTTCTTCGCCTCCGAAGGACCGAGACGAAGGCATTTCTTACATACAAAGAGAACGCGGGTTTTGAGGGCGGCATCAAGAAACGGGTCGAATTCGAAACCGAGATCGGCGACGCGGTCGCGGCGGAAGAGATCATCAGAAGGCTCGGCCTACGGCTCTCGATCGTTTATGAGAAACGCCGAAAGGCTTGGCGTTTCGCCGAATGTGAGGCCGTCGTCGATGAACTTCCGTTCGGGTACTTTATGGAGATCGAAGGCTCGCCTAAAAACATTACTGCCGCCGAAAGACTGCTCGGGATCGAAGAGCTTCCCGTCGAAACGGACACGTATCCGAGCTTGACCGTAAAACACGGCGAGAAACTCGACGGCGTGATCGCAGCGCGTTTCGAACCTCCGAACCGCTAGCTGTCGCCCGTCACGGATCGGAATGGGAAGTCGATTTTGATCTTGCGGGGATCGTCACCGTCGCCCGCTATCGAGACCGCGATCACGCGCTTTGCGTCAGGGACGGCCGAGAGACGATCGGGCCATTCGATTATTGCGATAGCACTTGGGTCTTCTAGTATCTCATCGAGGCCGACGCCTGCGGCCGCATCTGTCTCGCAGTCTAGACGCCAAAGATCGATGTGGTAAACATTTATCTCAGCCGCTTTATATAGATTTACCAGCGTAAAACTCGGGCTCGTTACTTCATCAACGTCGTAGCCAAGCCCATGCAAAATGCCTTTCGTGAGCAGCGTTTTTCCTGCGCCGAGTTCGCCGGAAAGGAGAACGACGTCGCCTGCACAAAGATCGCGACTCAAACGCGTGCCGAGATCGAAAGTTTCTTCGGGCGTATGGCACGTTATCTCGCCGGTCTTGGAATTGGAATTTGACGGTTTCATTTAACTTGCCGATAGACTCGCGAAGGCATCCGACAAACATTCGCGCACGTCCGAGGCGGTCATCACACGCTTGCCGTACTTCTTTTCGCAGAGATCGCCCGCCATTCCTGCGACGTACACCGCCGCGACCACCGTCTTGAAAATGTCTATGTTCATCTTTGCGGCTTGTGCCGTAAAGCCGGCAATGATCCCCGTCAGGGTATCGCCATTACCGGCCTTTCCAAGTCCCGAATTTCCAGTCGGGTTGACAACGACGCGTCCATCGGGAGCGGCGATGAGAACGCGTTCGCCTTTGAGTACGAGAATGACATTGTGCTTCGTCGCAAACTCTCGCACGACCGCAACGCGGTCTTTCTTTAGACTTGCGGCGGCGTCGGGGTTATTCTCTCTTTCACCACGTAGTCTGGCGAACTCGCCTTCGTGCGGCGTAAGTATCAACCCGCCGTCGTAAGCTGGCAGCATGTCAGAACCGCCTGCGTGCGCGGGCGGCCGGTTCGCGTCAAATGAGATACCTTTAGTTTCACGAGAACCCTTACTGACGTGCGGGCTACCGACACGCTCCGCGAACGGCGATAACAAATTCAGAGCATCCGCATCAACGACGACGGGCTGACTGCGGTTTACAACGACCTTTTCGACGAACTTTCGCGTACTTTCGTTTTGCGAAAGGCCGCTTCCGACCGCAATCGAATCAGCCTTTTTGAGGATGTCTGCGATCTCGTCGAAGGCTTCTTCCGCGACCGATCCGCTTTCCGTTTCTGCGACGCCGCGAACCATCACTTCGGGCAGCGTCCGCGAAGCAGTCGCATCTTTCGACGATGTGGGCGTTACGACCGTTACGAGCCCGACGCCCGAACGCATCGCCGAATTGCCGGCCAAAACGGCCGCGCCGGAAAACTCCCTTGAACCCGCAATTATCAGCGAATGCCCGCGTTCGTTTTTATAGGAAGCGGCCGAAAAAGCGGTCGCTTCCAGCCAGTTCGCGGCATCCGCTTTTTCTGCGAGGTAGAGCTGTGACGTCTGAGCATCTATCAGTTCCCGCGGCGAACCGATGTCGGCAACGATCAGTTCGCCATTGAAACTCGACGAAGGCGCGAGCACATTAGCCGGCTTCGGCGCGGTGAATGTAACGGTCGTATCCGCTTCAAGAAAGATCTCAGGAGTGTTTGAGAGATCCGAAAACAACCCGGAAGGTATATCGACTGAGACGATCATCGGCCGTCGATCCGGTTCACCAAACGTGGCCGCCGTAGCATTGATCTCCGAGATCGCGTCCCTGAAGAGTCCCTCAGGAGGGCGATCCAGCCCGGTACCGAACATAGCGTCGATAATGCAGTTAAACCTGTCGCAGCTGAGAGCCTCGCGAAATGTGGCCAAGTCGGTCGCCTCGAGCAAACGCAGCGGTGGAGTTACTGTCTCTATCTCGCGCAATGCGTCGAAGTTCGTCCTTGCGTCACCTTTTGTCGCAGCAACTTTGCCGAGCAGCACGACCGTAACCTGTCCGCCGTCGGAAACGAGCAGTCGAGCCAATGCCGCGCCGTCGCCGCCGTTATTTCCTTTACCGCAAAGGATCAGAATTGATCTTCCCTTTACGGAACCGCCGAGTTTTTCGGTGATAACGCGCGCGACGGCGTGTGCGGCGTTTTCCATCAAGACGATCGACGGAATGCCGTATATTTCAGTCGTAAGGCGGTCAACCTCACGCATTTGGGCGGCTGTAAGTACCGGTTGCATAGTTCAAAACCTAATGTAACACACCTGTTTTGAATGGTTTAGCTGTTGACGCGGCTAAAAACGCCAAAAAACCGCGTCGGCTCGCTTTCCGACACGGTTTCCTTGGGAAACTAACTCAATTGGAGAATGTGAATAGACTTCGGGCGTCCACATCGGCATATTTTGTTTGCCACTGTGCTCTTACACGCTTTTCTTCCGTTCATTTAAAGAAAACGTCCATTAACGCACCGTTTCCAGAAATCTCTGTTGGAAAGGTGAAATCTGAGCTTTTGCCTGTGAGCGTAGATGGTAAACTAAAAAACATGACGGAATCGAGTTACGGCGGACAAGGACAAGCTCCGCAAATTGAGACCTCGAACGGCGAAAAAAACAAGCTTGCGGGAACTGACCGCGCTTTTCATGATTGGTACCGGTTCGTTTTGTCATATCCTCCCCATTTGGTTCGGCAATATCTGAACGAATTTGAATTGGGAGAGAACGATTTGGTACTTGATCCTTTCTGCGGAACTGGCACAACGGTCGTCGAGGCAAAGCTCCGTGGAATACCTTCGGTCGGTCTAGAGGCAAATCGTTTTGCGGCGTTTGCAGGCTCACTAAAAGTCGATTGGGATATTGATGCTAACGACCTACTGAATCATGCTAAAGGAATTCGCGATCGCGTCATCGGTAAACTCCGAAGGCATGGGGTTTCTGACCGGCCAAACGAGCATTTGGTTGTGCCGAAGGACCTTCGAACCTTGGCACCGGAGCAACAGGCACTAGTCCTGCGGAATTCAATAAGCCCGCTTCCACTCCATAAAACTCTAGTTCTGTTGGATGAAATTAATCGTTTTGAAAGGAATACTTTCTTCGGCCACTTCCGAATTGCCTTCGCAAATGCGCTCGTGTTCAAGTTTAGCAACTTGCGGTTTGGTCCAGAGGTTGGCGTCGGAAGGCCTAGGAACGATGTTACTGTTGTGCAAACCTGGTACGAAGAGGTCGAAAGGATAGCTTCCGACGTCGAAAGCGTTAAGGGAAAGAGCTATCCAACTGCTGATGTGTTTCTCTCAGACTCGCGCGATCCGACAAACCTCTTAAAGAACCGCCAAGTTTCTGCGGTTATTACTTCGCCACCTTATCCAAATGAAAAGGACTATACTCGGACGACACGATTAGAATCGGTGTTGCTTGGCTTTATCACGGATAAGGAACAGCTTCGATCAATGAAGAAGTCAATGCTCCGTTCGAACACCAGAGGGGTGTATAAGGAGGATGACGACGACAAATATGTCGACGACATTCCGGAGATTCAGCAGCTTGCGGCCGAAATTGAAGCGAGACGTATTGACCTTGGCAAAACTTCAGGTTTCGAGAGAATGTACGCTCGATTGACGAAGCTTTATTTCGGCGGTATGGCAAAACATTTGATTCAGTTACAGTCGATACTGAGGCCGAACGCGAACCTTGCGTACGTTGTTGGCGACCAGGCGTCCTATCTACGCGTGATGATTCGAACTGGGCAAATAATTGAAAAGATTGCACAAACGGTTGGTTACGAAGCCGTAAGGATTGACCAGTTTCGTACTCGATTTTCAACTGCGACGAAAAGTGATCTTAATGAAGAAGTCGTTATTTTGAGATGGCCTGGAAAATAAACATGACATCAATGACAACAAGAAATCGCTATGATCAAATAATAGAGAAAGTATTCTTTAATCATTTCTCCGATGGCACAGCGGATTTTGAATTCGAACGCGAAGAATTCCGAACGGCGGCTGATGAATTAAAGCTTCGCGCTCCTGATAATCTCGGAGACATAGTTTACAACTTTCGATATCGTCGAGATCTTCCCGAGGCAATCCGTCAGACGGCGGCGGAAGGTGAAGAATGGATTATTCGGCCTGCGGGCGTTGGCCGTTACCGATTCGTATTGACTCCAACTTTCGAATTCTCGCCGACCGCGAATCTTGTCGAAACAAAGATTCTCGACGGAACTCCCGGAATAATCACCAAATATGCTCTTGGTGATGAGCAAGCCCTTTTAGCAATTGTTCGATTTAATCGCTTGATCGACATTTTTACGGGTTTGGCTTGTTACTCGTTGCAAAACCATCTTAGGACGACGGTGCCGGATATGGGACAAGTCGAAGTTGATGAGATCTATATCGGTGTGGACACGCGTGGAGCGCACTACGTGATCCCGGTTCAGGCCAAAGGGCATAATGACAGGTTAGGCATAGTGCAGATAGAGCAGGATTTTGCAGTGGCCGAATCTAAGTTTCCGACCCTCAAGTGTAAGTCTATCGCAGCGCAGTTTATGAACAATGGCGCAATTGCGTTGTTTGAGCTGGAGATGAACCAAGAGCGAATTCAGATTGCTTCGGAAAAGCACTACCGGCTCGTTGCATCAGATCAGCTGTCCGAGGAAGAACTCGCAAATTATGCTACTAGATCCTTCTGATGCGGTGATAATACAGCCTGCTGCTAACCGCAAAATGCTTGGGCGGAAAATTTTCTTTACCTTTTTTCGGAAAAAAGACTAAAATGTGGGCAGTAGAAGCAACCTGTTATGGGAGGTCGAACATCATAGCCAACGAAGAAGTACTACAATCAGGCAGCGATCTTATAGGTTCGACTATGGATATTGCAACATTGGCGATCGATTCGAATGTCGCCCATGGGCTTGAGGAACCCCGCGTTGGTGTTCTTCGATCTCCCGTACAAGCTGAAATTGAGATAAACCCGGACGCTCCGGACCTTGAGTTGTGCCGGATGGCGGCTGAAGGGAGCCTTGCGGCTTTCGAGGTGATCTATTCGCGTTATCATCGGCGGACATACAGCCTCGCGCTCAGAATGACGAGCAGCCAGACGGACGCCGAAGACCTCACGCAGGAAGTTTTCGTTCAGCTTTTCAAGAAGATAGGCAGTTTTCGAGGCGATTCGGCATTCTCGACGTGGCTGCATAGAATGACGGTCAATCAGGTGCTGATGCACTTCAGACGGCGAACCGTCAAGAACGAGCGTACGAGCGACGACGGCGAAATGCCCGAACAGACGGTCCTCGGTACGGCAAATCCCGGCAAAATGCAGATCATCGACCGCATCGCGTTAAAGAACGCCATCGCCGAGTTGCCACACGGCTATCGAAGCGTTTTTATCCTCCACGACGTGAATGGTTACGAGCACGAAGAGGTCGCAAGACGAATGGGTATTTCCGTGGGCACCTCGAAATCTCAGCTTCACAAGGCGAGGCTAAAGCTGCGCGGTCTGCTCGTGCAGTCAAAGGCTTAGGAAAGGCAGGAACGAACAAGAAAACACGAACGCCGAGTAAAAGGCTTTAGTTCGTGTTTTTTTATTGCCTTTTGAGACCTTCGGCAAGGCAACCAAAAGCGTTGAGCGCTAATCTATTTAGAGTTGGAGCATTAGCGAGAGAGATCGCCCGCAAAAGGGCAGCAATAGACAATGAATTGCGAAGAGTGCAGATCAGCGATCAGTCCGTTCTTGGATAACGAACTTGATCCGACGCTTGCGGACGGAGTTCGTGGGCATCTGGCGCTTTGTCAGGAATGTGCGGCGGTTTGCGAGGACCTTGCGTCGATATTCGACGTCTGCCGTGCGGACGGTGAAGATCTGCTGACGCCGCCGAACTCGCCCGCACTTTGGCGCCGCATCAGCAACGTCATCGAAAGTGAGATAATGCCGCCTCTGCCGCCCGAGCCGGAACAGCCAAGTCGGAGATTCTGGAAATTCTCGCTGCCGCAACTCGCAACGGGTTTTGCTCTGATCGCCGTCGTCAGTTCGCTGTTCACGGTTATTGGGATCCGCGTTTATTCTCGGCCGGAAGCGGGAGCCGCTGGGCTTAGGTCTTCTTCCGAAGAGACGACGATGGAAAGGGTGATGGGTAAACTCGGCCTTATTTCAACGCCGCAGCAGGCCCGCGAGCAGCATTTTGCAGAGCAGCAGAAGGCGATCGAATATTGGAATGCCCGTGTTGCGATGCGGCGTGCGGAATGGAACGAAAAAACGCGCGAAGCTTTCGACCGCAATATGCGCGTGATCGACCAATCCGTCGCGCAATATACGAATATTCTTAAACAGGATCCGGAGGACGACCTCTCTGCAGAGATGCTTGATTCCGTATTAACGGATAAAATGAATCTTTTGCGCGATTTCTCGGATCTTTAGCAACAATGTCTTTCTGCCCGACGCTCTCCAGCCATCTCCGCTTAGCGCTAAAATTCTCGGCCGCAGCCGCGTTGCTTGTGGTGTTCTCGATCTCGGCATTTTCGCAGAAGAAATTTTCCAGAACATATCCGGCTCCGAATAACGTTCGCCTTCAGTTGATGAATAAGAGCGGCACAGTAACGGTCGAAGGCTGGAACCGAGCCGAGATCCAGATCGTCGCAACGCTCGAAGCGCCGGCAGCGAATGTCGAACCGCAGAATCTTTCGGGCACGATCGTCATCAATCTCGTAAAGGATAATCAGGATCGCGCCGACATCGGCAATGTGAATTTCCTCGTACGCGTTCCATTTTCAACGATGGTCGATATCGAGACCCGTATGGGAAACCTAAATGTCTCGAACGTTCGCGGCGGACTGGTGCGCGCGCGGATCTCGACCGAAGGCGACATCACGCTGACCAATATCGGAGCGAGCGCCGTCTCGGCTGAAAATGTTACGGGCGATATCTTTTATGACGGAGACATTGTCGCGGGCGGAACATACAGATTCGCCTCGACTCGCGGAGCGATAAACTTGCGTATTCCGTTCAACTCATCTTTCCGCGTTGTTGCGACCGCACCTACGACACGCAATATCTCGCTTGGCGTTTTCGGCGGCGGTGCGATCAACTATATCGGTGACGGACGCCGCGTCGTCGGGAAATTCGGCGACGGAAGCGCGACGCTCTCGGTTACGAACCAGCAGGGCAGCATTTCATTCTTCCGCAGATAGTTTCCGTCGTTCCTGCTTCCAAAATACAGACATTTCCTGCTAGAATTCGCATATCAAGCGAGCAGCCAATGCTCAGGCTCAACTCATCAAAATATGATCGGACAAACCTTCAAAATATTGAGCGCAGCCGTGATCATTTGTGCTGTAGCGACGCTTTTAATGGGCCAGTCAGACGGCCTCAAACGCTCGACGACGAAGACCGACAGGTTTGATTTCGGGGCCGGCGGCACGATCGTTATCCAAGGCGCCCCAAAAGGTTCGGTAAAGGTTACAGGTTCGCGCGATAACGAGATCTCGATCTCGGCAGTGATCGAGATTTCGGGCGGAAGTGCCGAAGAGCTTGAACAGGTGTCGAACCTCACGGGCTTTGTCCTGCAGGAAAGCATCGGCCGGATCAATCTTTTCAGCGTCGGCCCCGACAACCGAAAGGCAGCGAAAAAGGCCGACCGCAAGCTGCTCAAGCAGCTTGGCGGCATTCCATACAGCATTAGCTACACGATCAGCGTGCCGCAGTTTTGCGACGTTGAGATCAACGCGGGCAAGGGCGATATTTCGGTCTCCGGCATTGACGGCGACATTCGCATCAACGGCATTGAATCGAACGTCGATCTTTCGCTGGTCAGCGGCACGCTTTCCGCGACGATCGGCAAAGGCGACGTGAAATTCACGATGCCGAACCAAGCGTGGCGCGGAAGTTTGATCGACGTCCAGGTCGCGAACGGATCACTTACGGCGCACTTGCCGCGTGCATTGAGCGCGGAGCTTACCGCCGTGATCCTCCGCACCGGCTCGATAAAGAATGAACTCACGAACCTGAAACCGCGTGTCCGCACGATCCCTTTTACCGATAGAGGAATTGCTGCCCGCGCGGGCAATGGCGGCACGGCAGTGAAGCTTACGGTCGGCGACGGAACACTCACGATGCTGCCGCTTTAGACGAAGAATTTTATGGCGATCAAATCAGATCTTTGGCTCAGAAAAATGGCGTTGGAACACGGAATGATCACGCCGTTCCTTGCTGAACTCGTTCGCGAATCCAACGGCAGCAAGATCATTTCGGCAGGAGCGTCGAGCTACGGTTACGATATGCGGCTTGCGGACGACGGATTTCGGATCTTTTCGTCGGTGCACGGAAAGGAGATCGACCCGAAGCGTTTTGACGAACAATATTCGCTGATAGAACCGGAATTGCACGATGCCGAAGACGGCTCGCGATATTATCTTCTACCGCCGCATCATTACGGACTCGGCGTGACGGTCGAGACCTTCAAGATGCCGCGGAATGTTACCGGCGTTGCTCTCGGAAAATCTACGTACGCCCGTGCCGGCCTACTCGTGAATACGACGCCGCTCGAAGCCGGCTGGACGGGCCGGCTTGTCGTAGAGATCGCTAATCTGGCCAACCTGCCGCTTCGCGTATATGTGAACGAAGGCATCGGCCAGATCCTTTTCTTCGAATCAGACGAGGACTGCGCCGTAAGCTACGACGACCGAGGCGGCAAATACCAAGGTCAAACCGGCCTGACCTTCGCAAAAGTTTAGCGACGATCGACTCATTTTTCTTGACTTTTTTGACGGCCCGCGGCATACTATGCCCGCTCTCACAGATTTCGTCCGCGGCTGACCTTTGGTGGACTGAAGGCATCGGCACGTTCCTTAACCCTCACGGGGGGGGTAAACCCCCGAAAAGGAGAACATATGAAGTTAAAGAGTTTTTACTCCGTGACGATGTTGTTTTTAGTCGTCGCGTTCGCATCGCTTGCCTCGGCACAGTCTGCATTACCCGGTCCCAAGCAGGAATGTGAGTGTTCAATAGTCGGACACTGCTCCGCATCTCAGTCTTGCCCTGACGGCTATATCGCTGTCTGCACCTGTTCGGCGACGGGGTGCAGTTCCTCGTGCACAAAAATTGACGGAGTGATGGAGCTTTCGGAACCTACCCTGGAAAAAATGCTCCTCGGCGAATCGGCTGCGAATTTTGGCAAGGTGCTCTCGAAGGCTTTCAAAAAGATCGTGACATTCAAGCCTTTCGACCCCAATCTTAAGTTCGAATTCAATGCCGAGAACACCGCCCGTTCGACGCACTGGGACCTGTTGGATTACCTTGCAAAAAACGGAGACCTAAAGATCAACGGCCACGATCTCGATTTTTGGAAAGGCGTTCGTCAGAACCTTATGTCGGGAGGAGGCTTCAAAATGTGCGCCGGGCCGGTGGCTGCGAGGCTCATTGTCGATGAGCTTAGTTTCCTGACGGGAACACGATATTCGATAATTTCCGGCGATCAGAATACAAAAGTAACCGGCCCGTTCGAAGGCAGCACGATCAGCGAGATAACAGAAAAGATCGGTCGTCAGGCAAATGTGGTTATCGCCGAGAAACAGAACTAGACCGCCTGATCGGAAGAACACCTTAAGCGACCAGATCCTGCATTGAGAGAGCCTTGCAATGCGTCCTGCAAGGCTCAAATTATTTACCGGTTGACGGCCTTCGTACTTTCTGCTTGCAGTAGCTATATGTCAGATGACGGATCGTAGCTCGAAGATGTGTCGATCGGCATTGATGTATCGACGCCGAGATCGACCGCCGCTGCGTCATAGCCTCCCGCATCGTACGTGCCGGCATCATACGTCCCGGCGTCAGGGGCATCATAGGTTCCGCCCGTCTCTACGAGTGACGACGGGTCGTCATCGTATTGCGTGCTGTCCTCGTCGGCACGCGAAGCGAAATCGTCGGCCGAGGCCTGATATGCTTCTGCGTTGTCGAGATTTCGCTCAACGCCGTCGGCGTCGCCTTGAGCGGCATACCACTCCGCATTGTCGATCGACGCATCGGCATTCTTTTCCTGATAGACGGCGTTGTCGAGGTTGTAGACGTCGTTGTCGGATTGGCCTGTATGATCGGAACCGCCCGCGAGATAGTCCGCATCGCCGGTTGCATACCCCGCGTTTTGCGCATCTTCCTTGGCGGCGGCATAATCACCTTCCGCAATGTGCTCCTGCTGCTGCGTTTGATAGTCTTCGGCAACTTCTTGGCTGTATGCGGCATTATCAAGATCCGAAGAATCTGATGCCCCCAGCATCGAAGAATCACCCGCTTGATAGGCCTCGTTCTCGGCGGTTTCTCGAGCATCCGCGGCCGCAGAATAATCTCCCTGTGCAACGAACTCATCCGCGGCATCCTGAGCAGAACTTGCGGCATCCGCATGAGCCTGCTGCTCAGCGGCCGCAGCTGCGTCCTCGTCGGTTGTTGTGGTCGAGAATGCGCTGTCATCGGAACTCGCAGAATAGCCCGTGTCGGTCGGTGTTTCACTCACAAGCGGATCTGCGGCCTGATAATCAGGCGACATCGGTTCGGCGTAGGACGAGTCGGACGCGGCGTCTTCCACGAGGTCAGTTTCCTGATCTTCGAGAGGGAACCCATCCTCGCCGACGGTGAATTCCACAGAATTCGTCGAGATCTCTTCTTCGGTCGGCAGACCGTCGGAGTCGAGCGTGTAATCTGCGTTTCCATCACCGTCGATATCGACCTCGTCCATCTGACCATCGCCGTCGGTGTCCGTCATTGTCGCATCGACAACGCCGTCTCCGTCCGTGTCGAATGCAGCGGCGTCGAGATTACCGTCGCCGTCTGTATCAACTCCGACAGCGTCAACTTTGCCGTCCCCGTCCGTGTCTGCAACAGCCGTATCAACGACGCCGTCGCCATCAGTATCGGCCGCTGCTGTATCAAGCTTGCCATCGCCGTCGTAATCCATATACGAGGCTTCTTGATCGGCCGAACCGTCGTCAAACATTGCCTCGACAGCTTCGCCGGCAAATGCCTGATCGCCATCAGCGAGGTCGGCAACCGTCCCGGTCGTGATCTCAAATTCCTGCTCGGTGCCGTCGGTCCCAGTTTCAGTGATCGTAATATTGTCGCTAGTCGCCATAATTCAAAGTCTCCTCTTTCTTTGGTAGCCTACGCCCGCCGTTATCGCCGGGTTTTGCGTTTTTCTTAAGATGCGTGATTGCACGGCATTTTGTGTCAGGGCACTTTACCGGAAGGTCGCTCTTTCCGGCCAGCGCCTTCTTCGGGACCTGCATCGCAATTCCGCAGGTCGCGCATTTGAACCGCAGAATGTCAGGGTTCTCCTTCTGTTTTGCCGGAGCCGTTGGAGCACCTGCCTTTATAGTTTGGGAAATTATTGAGAGCGAGTGTTTGAACTCCTGGCTCGCAGCAAATTGGGTCAAGAGCTTAAGACGCGGGCCGATGTACGGGGTTGAGGTTGTCGTAAGCTCAGATAGCTTTCCGTACGAATCGTCATCAACGGATTGCTGTTCAAGCCACGCGTCGATGTTGATCTGCTTGAAGATGAATGAGGATTTGAGTGTCCACGAAAGGAGTACGCGTCGTGCGACCTCTTCATTTCCGACGGCAAGCAAACCCGCCCGGTCCGCAGTGATCTCAGCCTGACGTGCCCACGCAAGCAGCGGCATTTCCATCGCTCCGCCGATCAAGGCCGAAGGGCTAAGAATATTTGCAAGTATCCCGCCCGACATAAAGCCTTTGGAGGAGCCTTGCTCCCCAAGAAAAAATCTAATTACCGTTTTCCAAAGTGCGTGCCCGGCTTTGCAGTGACCCATCTCGCGTGCAAGGAGGAAGAGCATATCCACGTTTTGAAAATTACCGGCAAGTGCCGACCCGACAACTACGAATGAGTCGTGATCGGTGCCGAAAGTGAGCATATCCCATGCACGTTCGCCTGAAATATAGACACTCGGCATTTTTGGCATACCGAGAATGCGTGCGGCTCGCACAGCCTGTCCAAAAATGTGCGGCATCTGCTTTTCGCTGAGCAAAACGCCATTGAATGTCGATTCGATCCAGCGGCGGCCGACCTTGTCAGAAACCGCTTTCGCTGCCAGATTCAATGGCGTCATTGAGCGAAGTACGGACATTGCCTTCGCATCGGCGGCCCACGCGAATGCCGAATTATCTACTTGGTAGCCTGGAACAAGGGGCTTGAGAGCTCGACATTCTCGACAGATCACAGCCTTGTCGGGCAAATTCGCGCCGTTGCCGCCGCACGAATAGCAGCTAACCTGCTGAACCGGCGGCGGATACGCGGGCGTATATTGCGGCTGCGGATAATAGGGCTGAGGCGGCTGCGGAGAATTCGGATAATTCGCCGGCACTTGCGGCACGGCCTGCGGAGATTGAGGTTGAAGACCTTGCAGCTGCGGCATCTGCTGGGCGGCCGCAGAGTTAGCAAGGCCGACGCCGCAATATATACAGAATCTCGAGCCTTCCTGCGGCTGAACGTGGCCATTAGTGCATTTGATCTGGTTCGCCATGTCGATCAATACGAGCTAGCTGATGCGAGCATTCCAAAGAGCAGATAAAGAACCCAAAGTATTCCATGGATCACCGTAACCGCGATGCCGCCCCAAAAACCGATCTGTGCCATCGTTTTGCCGTTCGGCGACGACGTGCCGTTCTTTATGGCATCGAGTTCGAGCCACGCGACGATCGAGGCAGGAATTCCCGTTAATGGCCCGCAGCAAAGCAGGCCGACGATAGCGAGAATGACCGAGATCAGCGGCCTTTGGCTCGACGGAGCTTGCGGATTCCCTTGGACGGCAAAATTCTGCGCGCCGACGTAGCCTTGAGGCGGTGCGCCGGCATACGGTGCCTGCCCGGCGAGTGGCGGGCTATGTTGCTGACTCGGGGCCGCTAACCCTAGGGCCGTGGCGCAGTTGCGGCAGAACGCAGCATCGGGCGGGTTGGACTGGCCACATTTTGGACAAGTTCTTGTCATAAGGTTTGTTAGCAAAAATATTCGCCGGCGAGCTAAACACGTTTCGCAAGAAAATGCGGGCGAATCCAGCTGTTCCAGATACCGACGATTCGGACGGCTGTGTGTTCAGTTCTTATTGTTCGATCAAGCTACTTTACTCCAAGTCGGCGTTAGTTCAAAGCGGTCTTCGGACGGAACTATTCGATTCGGACGGCGTCAATATTGTGCCATTTTCGCCCATATACTTATCAGTGCGTAAGACGCCTGGCAAAACCGCCAAAACTAGCGGTCTTGGCGGCATTTTTTGCCGCGTAAAACACGCTTGTCTCTCGATTCGGGGTGATTCTACTCTTTGCGAAACGGCCGAGTGGATTACAATCAAGTGAGCAATGGATCAAATAAATAACTACATTGGCGGGGAACTCGTCGCGCCGGCGTCCCACGAGTATTTGGAGAATTTCGAACCCGCTACGGGTGAAGTTTATTCGCTGATCGCGGATTCGGACGGCCGCGACGTTCATCTCGCCGTGGATGCTGCAAGGGCGGCATTTCCGGCATGGTCAAGAACATCCGCTGAGGACAGGTTCGCGATCTTGATGCGTTTGTGCAGCCTGATCGAGCGTGACCTTGAGGTACTTGCCCAGGCTGAATCCCGCGATAACGGTAAGCCGATAACGCTTGCACGGACTATCGACATCCCGCGTGCTGTCGCGAACTTCCGCTTCTATGCGACGGCCGCGATGCACCTTGCAAACGACTCGCACGACACGGTCGGCCGCAACGCGATCAACTACACACTCCGTCAACCGCTTGGAGTCGTCGGCTGTATTTCGCCTTGGAATTTGCCGCTCTATCTCTTTACTTGGAAGATCGCTCCGGCGATCGCGGCAGGCTGCACGGTCGTCGCAAAGCCGAGTGAAGTAACGCCGATGACGGCGTATTCGCTTTCGAAACTCTGTATCGAGGCCGGGCTGCCGGCGGGCGTTCTGAATATCGTGCACGGGCTTGGGCCGAAAGTCGGTTCCGCGATCGTCGGGCATCGCGATACAAAAGCGATCTCGTTCACCGGCGGCACGAAAACCGGCGAAGAGATCGCACGCGTTGCGGCGCCGATGTTCAAGAAACTCTCGCTCGAACTCGGCGGCAAAAATCCGAACATCATTTTTGCCGATTGCAATTTCGAAGAGATGCTCGCGACGACGGTGCGTTCGTCATTCTCGAATCAGGGCGAGATCTGCCTTTGCGGATCACGAATATTTGTCGAGCGGCCGATCTACGAGAGGTTTCGAAACGGCTTTGTAGAGCGCGTAAAGGCGCTGAAAGTCGGCGACCCAACCGATGACACGACCGATGTCGGAGCGATCGTCTCGAAGCAGCATTTCGAGAAGATCATGTCGTACATCGATCTCGCAAAAGCAGAAGGCGGCACGATCCTCTGCGGTGGAAGTGATTTTCCCGCAGAGTCGCCGAGTCGCAGAGAAGAAGGGGATCGAGCGGCGTCGAGTTTGCCGGTCGGACAGACTCTCAATGGCTGGTTCATCCAGCCCACGGTCATCGAAGGCCTCTCGAGCGACTGCCGAACCAACCAGGAAGAGATCTTCGGTCCCGTCGTAACGATAATGCCGTTCGATACAGAAGAGGAAGTGCTTGGCTACGCGAACAGCGTCCGCTACGGACTGTCGGCGACGGTCTGGACCGAGAATCTTTCGCGTGCTCACCGTATGGCTGCCGCCCTCGAATCAGGCATTGTCTGGATAAACTGCTGGCTCTTGCGCGACCTGCGAACACCATTTGGCGGCGTTAAAGATAGCGGCATCGGCCGCGAAGGCGGCTTCGAGGCTCTCAAGTTTTTCACGGAAGAGAAGAATGTCTGCGTGAAATTGTGATCGAGTTTTTGCCACGAAGACACTAAGACACTAAGAAGCTAGGAATTTCGGTGAAAACTTTGTGGCTTGGTGCCTTTGTGGCTATCGATTTTGCCACGAAGACACTAAGACACTAAGAAGCTAGGAATTTCGGTGAAAACTTT
>DAORTR010000005.1:8741-9356 GCA_035432765.1 Pyrinomonadaceae bacterium | reverse complement strand
GTGGCTTGGTGCCTTTGTGGCTATCTTTTTTCCCATTATGCAATATCCTGAACTTTCAACTCGCGAAGAACAGATCGGCAAAGCAATCGTGAATGCCGCTTACAATATTCACAGCAGCCTAGGCCCCGGCCTTTTGGAGAAGATCTATGAGGTCTGTATGGCTCATGAACTGCGAAAGGCTGGTTGTGAAGTCCAGCGGCAGGTCGATATTCCGATATCATATGACGGAATCCGATTTGACGAAGGTTTGAGAATGGATCTTTTGGTGGAAGGACTTGTCGTGGTCGAACTCAAAGCCGTCGAGGTAGTCAACCCCGTTTGGACGGCACAGATCATTAGCCATCTCAAATTGACCGGTTTGAATTTGGGGTACTTGATCAATTTTAATGTGCCTTTGATCAAAGAGGGGATAAAGCGATTTAGGCGGTAAAGGGAAGGTTTGCCACAAAGGCGCCAAGGGACAAGTTTAGAGCGGACCTCTTTTTGACCTCGTGTCTTCGTGGCAAGACAAATAGCCACAAAGGCACTAAGACGCCAAGAAAATGCAGATCGACCCTTTGTGACCTCGTGTCTTCGTGGCAAGACAAATAGCCACAAAGGCACTAAGACGCCAAG
>DAORTR010000005.1:0-8641 GCA_035432765.1 Pyrinomonadaceae bacterium | reverse complement strand
AAAATGCAGATCGACCCTTTGTGACATCGTGTCTTCGTGGCAAAAGAAATGGCCACAAAGGCACCAAGCCACAAATGCGCTGACCAGATCTCTTGCTTACTTCGTGACTTCGTGTCTTAGTGGCAAAAGAAATGGCTACAAAGGCACAGAGGCACAAAGATAAGAGTGGATTTCTTCGTGACTTCGTGACTTCGTGTCTTAGTGGCAAAAGAAATGGCCACAAAGGCACAAACCATTGACCGGATTTCTTGGTAACTTTGTGACTTCGTGGCAACATATAGCAAGATACTGGGAAAAGAATATATGAATAAGATAATAGCCATTTGTTTCGTGATCTCGGCGTTCGGACTCGCTGCTTTTGGACAAACGAACCAGCCGACGGAGACGGCGATGTCGCGTTTTCTGCGTTATGTGAAGATCGATACGCAGTCGGCTGAGGATCAGAATAAGGTTCCAAGCACGGCGAAGCAGTGGGATCTCGCGCGGCTGCTTGAGAAGGAACTCAAGGAACTAGGCGTAAAGGATGTGCGCACGAGCGAATTCGCGATCGTTTACGGAATGATCCCTGGCAATCTGCCTGACAATTCGAAGGTGCCGACGATCGGCTTTATCGGCCATATGGACACGTCGCCCGCGGTCTCGGGAGCGAACGTTAACGCCATTACTCACAAGAATTATCAGGGCGGCGACATCGTTCTGCCGAATGATAAGACGCAGGTGATCACGGTCGCGCAGAATCCCGATCTCAAGAATCTGATCGGCGACGATATCATCACGGCGGACGGCACGACGCTTCTCGGCTCGGACGACAAATCGGGAGTTGCCGAGATCATGACGATGATCGATATTCTGCGAAACAATCCTCAGATCAAGCACGGGAACATCGCGATCGCGTTCACGCCGGACGAAGAGGTCGGCGGCGGCATTGATAAATTCGACATCAAGGGTTGGGGAGCGAAATTCGCCTACACGGTCGATGGCGAAGAACTCGGCGACGTCTCGGACGAAACTTTCTCGGCGAGAACCGCGACCGTTACATTCCACGGGCTTTCGACGCATCCCGGAACCGCCAAAGGCATAATGATCAATTCGATGTATGCCGCCGGAGATTTCCTTAGCCGCTTTCCGACCGAGGTTCCGAATCGACCGGAAACGACGACGGGCCACGAAAGCTACATTCACCCGTACATCGGAACGCTCGATATCGAAACATCCGTTGTAAAGATACTTCTTCGCGATTTCGATATCAGCGGCTTTGCGGGCCTTGAGCAAAAGGTGAAAGACATTGTTGCCGAGACCCAAAAGAAATATCCGAACGTGAAGATCGCTTATTCGAGCGAACTCGGTTATCTGAATATGAAAGAGGTGCTAAAGGATTATCCGCAACTCACGGACTTTGCGATCGAGGCAGCAAAACGTGCCGGTATCACGGCTCGTCGCAAACCGATCCGCGGCGGCACAGACGGTTCGCGTCTGACGACGATGGGACTCCCGACGCCGAACCTTTTCACAGGCGGACATAATTTCCACGGAAAACTCGAGTTCAATTCGCGCAAGGGCCTCGAAAAGACGACCGAGACGCTAATTCATCTCGTCCAGATCTGGGCCGAAAAAGGCGGGAAATAGTCGGTTCGCAGCGGAATGGCAACTGCTTTTTTACTGCGGACGGTCCTCTGCGACATAAAGCTGTGGGAACTTTGCCCTTAGGGCCTCGACCTTTGGCTTGTCGTTGATGACGATATACGGATCGTCGGGATTCAGCCGCATATAATCCTGATGATATTTTTCGGCCGGGTAGAACGCATCGAGCGACGCGATCTCGGTTACGATCGGCTTGTTGAAGAATTTGGCATCGACAAGAGCCTTCACAAAGGCCTCGGCAGCCTGTTTCTGTTTATCGTTCTGGTAGAAGACGGCCGAGCGATATTGTTTGCCCTGATCCGGGCCTTGTCGATCGAGTTGCGTGGGATCATGAGCGACGGTGAAGAACACATACAGGAGTTGTTCGTACGTAACCTTTGACGGATCGAATGTTACCTCGACCGACTCGGCGTGGCCGGTCGTGCCCGAGCCGACATCCTCGTAATTCGCGGTGTCTTTTGCACCACCCGCGTAGCCGGATGTAACATTCGTAACGCCTTTGATGTGTTCATAAACACCCTCGACGCCCCAAAAACATCCGCCGGCGAAGACGGCGGTCTCCGTTGCCGACACTTTGGCAGTAGGATTTGGAGTTGCGACCGGAATTGCAGCCGCCGACCTTGCGTCAGCAAGACCGCAGGCTGAAAGGGCGGCGACGGCAGCGATCAGAAACAGGTAAATAAGCTTCGATCTCATATAATCATATTCGTTGCGCTGCACACTTTGGATGCGAACTATTCTATAATATTCTCTATTCATCAGCCGTATGATTTTGATGCAGCGAACGACACTGCCGTCGCCTCGCTTAATTTCTCAGATCGCTCACAAATGAACCGTTGATGCTTTTTTGATTAACCTAATGGTTCCGCTACAAAGCAAGAACAAGGAGAATCCAACTATGAAAAAACTACTTCTACTCATAGTCATGTCCCTCGCCGTTTGCCTTTCAGTGAGATCTCAGCAGCCCGGAATCGAGAAAGAAGCATGGGATTTCGCCTCACAGTATGATCAAGCGATCCTTCGGATGGATGTTTCCTTCCTCGAGCAGCACCTAGCTGCGAATTTTATCAGTATCGGCGGAAACAGTTCCATAATGAACAAGGAGCAGTGCATCGAGAATATGCGCCGTGAACTTCGAAAGGACGTGGACTTTACGGTCATTGATCTAAAGAGCATGCCCATCAAGTTCATTACCTTCGGAAACACTGTCGTCGTGACGTCCACTTGGAAGGTTGCCCGAAAGGCGAATTCAGTTGCCAATGCACCGGTGCAGGTGGACAAGGGGATCACAACTGCTGTTTATAGGCGCGACGGCGATGGCAACTGGCAGTTGCTCTCGGAACACGTTTCGTTCGACAGACCGCCGGAGACCGACCGCGTTGGTGAGATCGGGCGCCAAGGTATGGCGTCGTTCCGGGCTTTGGTCAGCCGGAATTACGCGGATCTTGAGAGGATGTTGACGGACAATTATGTTCGTGTTGACGAAGATGGAACAATGCTGACTCGCGATCAATACTTGACCGCACTCCGATCAAAGCAACTTGTCATCGAAGGAGTGAAACCTGAGAAGGTATATATCAACACACGCGAAAATGCTGCGGTAGAGAACGGGATTATTACCCTCGTCGGGAAGCTCGATGGCGTCGCCTTCACGAAAACCGTTGAGTACACACGCAGGTGGCAGAGATTGGACGACAAATGGAAGATCGCAGCCACTTATTTCAATAGGCAATAGTATGGGGTCAGAGTATTCCAATTCGGAGCGAGCCCCGAAACCTGTCGGGGCGTATCCGCACGCACGACGGGTGGGCGACATTCTTTTTCTGTCCGGCGTCGGGCCGCGGGAACGCGATTCGGCGAAGATTCCGGGCGTCGAGCTTGATGCCGACGGTAATATCGTCTCTTACGACATCGAGGAGCAATGCCGCTCGGTCTTTCAGAATGTCCGAATGATCTTGGAAGACGCCGGCTCGGCCTGGGAAAATATGGTCGATGTTACGGTCTTCCTCACGAATATGAAGGCGGATTTTACGGCCTTTAATTGTTTGTATGCGAAGTATTTCGGCGATGTGCAACCTTGCAGAACGACGGTCGAGGTCAACTCGCTCCCAACGCCGATAGCCATAGAATTGAAGGTGATCGCTACGGCAGGTTAATTACTTGGTTATTCGCCGAGGAGGTTTAAGGAAATGAAAAAGGTACGAGTGGGCCGGCTTCGAACCGATCAACGCTGTCGTTAAACCAAAAGACTTAGGGGATCCTCGGACGCAGACGTTGATCGAGAGGCGGACTCCGCATAGGGAAATAAGGTCGATGTTACGATCTTGTTCAGTTCCAGCGGTTTTATGCTAACCTGCATTATGGAGGTAGAAAAATGAGCCAAGTTCTTGACGCCACTTTTGACGGTCTAGTTTTTCGTCCGATCCAATCGGTCAAATTACAGCCTGATACGCGGGTTAGATTGGTCGTAACCGTCGAGGCCACGCCGAAACGAAGATCGAACTCATTTCTTCGCACAGCTCGATCCTTAAAATTGAAGGGTCCGAAAGATTTCTCCGAGCGAATTGATGATTATTTAACCGGCGAGGCAAAGCTTGGTGACGAATGAAGTCTTTCTTGACACGGGGTATTCGATCGCTTTGTCGGTTGAGTCGGATGATTACCACGAACGTGCAGAGCAACTGGCGGAGAAACTGGAAGCCGAGCAGACTCGACTCGTTACAACGCAAGCAATTTTGTTGGAGATCGGAAACGCATTGGCAAGCGAACGTTACCGACCTGCCGCCGTCAAACTCCTCGATGCGCTTCAAGATGACGCGTTGATCGAGATCGTCCCGCTAACTGAAGATCTTCTTGGAAAAGCTGTAGATCTGTTTCGCAATCGTGCGGATAAAGAATGGGGTCTGGTTGACTGCGTCTCGTTCGTCGCAATGCAGGAACGCGGATTGACTGAAGCCTTGACGCCTGACAGACATTTCGAACAGGCAGGCTTCCGAGCGCTATTGCGGGACGCATGAAAACACGCATCTTATAATTCGCCGACACTATGTCTTGCAGAACGACGGTCGAGGTCAACGCCCTTCCCACTCCGATCGTGATCGAACTCAAAGTGATCGCAACAATTTGATCCGCGATGCAAATACGGAAGGCGACCAGCGACGATATTCCGAAGCTTGCGACGGTGATCCGCGAATCGGTTCGCGGCCTCGCACGTGGTTCGTACGATGACCGCCAGATCGAACTTTCGATTACCTCCGTATTTGGCGTGGATACAGACCTGATCGAGGATGGTACGTATTTTGTCGCCGAGATCGACGGCGAGATCGTCGGGTGCGGCGGTTGGAGCAAGAGAAAGACGCTTTATGGTGCGAGCGTCTATTCTGCGAGCCGCGAGCCGGAATTCCTTGATCCTGCGGCCGACGCGGCCAAGATCAGAGCTTTCTTTGTACACCCGCGAGCGGCGCGAAAGGGTCTCGGTGCGGCGATACTCGAACGCTGTGAAGATGAGGCTATGAAATGCGGATTCTCGACGGCTGAGATGATGTCAACGCTGCCGGGAGTTCCGTTGTATTCTGCGAAGGGCTATTCGGGTGACGAGGAGGTCGAGATCGCGGTTGGAGAAGGCGTTTCGATCATTTGCATCCGAATGGCCAAGTCGCTAGTTTGAAGTGACAACGAACATCGAATGAACGACGGAGTACGAATCGAACGGGCAGAACTACACGATCTTGCGAGGCTTTCGGAGATCGCTTTTGCGGCAAAAGCGTACTGGGAGTATCCCGCGGAATGGCTCGAAGAATGGCGTCCGCAGCTTACGATCAGTGAGAGCGATCTTTCGGGCGGAATGGCCTTCAAGTTAACTGCGCAGGCCACGATCCTAGGTTTTTATATCCTGCGCGAAGATGGTGAGAAGCTCTGGCTCGAACATCTCTGGCTCGACCCAAGTTCGATCGGGAATGGATTTGGACGGCGACTCTTCGAACACGCAATGGCGACCGCAAAGGACCAGGGCCATTCGAAAGTATCTATAGAATCGGATCCGAACGCCGAAGGATTCTACGCGGCAATGGGGGCCGCGAGAGTTGGAGAAAGCAGATCGGAACTTGATGGCAAAACGCGGATTCTACCGCTAATGGAATTCAAACTAGAAGAATAATAGGAAAGGAAAAATATGATCGAAACAAAAGGTTATGCGGTTCAAGAGGCGGGAACGAATTTCGCACCATTCAATTTTGAGCGACGTGATGTCGGCCCGAGCGACATTCTGATCGACATTCTCTATGCGGGCATCTGCCATTCGGACATTCATCAGGCGAAGGATGAATGGCACGATTCGATGCCGACGAATTATCCGCTCGTGCCGGGGCATGAGATCGTCGGCCGCGTTTCGAAGGTCGGCGATAAGGTGACGAAGTTCAAGGTCGGCGACCTTGCGGGAATCGGTTGCTTTGTCGATTCGTGTCGTGAGTGTCCGAACTGTCAGAACGGCCAAGAACAGTTTTGTTTCAAGATGGCGGCCTACACCTACAACGGCACAGAGATGGATCGCGTTACGAAAACGTACGGCGGTTATTCGAACAATTATGTTATCGACGAGAACTATGCTCTCAAGGTCAACGCGACCGGCGAACTTTCGGGCATCGCTCCGCTGCTTTGCGCAGGGATAACAACGTATTCGCCGCTCAAGCGGTTCAAGGTCGGACCAGGCCAAAAGGTCGGGATCGTCGGACTTGGCGGACTCGGACACATGGGCGTGAAGATCGCAAAGGCGATGGGAGCCGAAGTTACGATCTTCAGCACGTCGCCATCAAAAGAGGCAGATGCAAAAGCGCTTGGTGCGGATCATTTCGTGGTTTCGACGGACCCTGCAAACTTTGCTCCGCTCACCGGTACATTCAATATGATCCTCGACACGGTTTCGGCCGATCACGACGTGAACCCGTATCTGAATCTGCTCGGCGTTGGCGGTGCGATGGTGGTCGTCGGCGTTCCGCCAAGCCCGAATCAGATACACGCTCTGTCGCTGATTTTCGGCAACAAGACCTTGTCAGGCTCGCTGATCGGCGGCATTCCGGAGACACAGGAGATGCTCGATTTCTGCGCCGCACATAACATCGTGTCCGACGTCGAGGTGATCGGGCCCGAGCGCATCCCCGAGGCGTACGACCGCACGATCAAGGCCGACGTGAGATATCGATTCGTGATCGACATCGCGAACAGTTAGAAGGATTGCCCACGAAATGCACGAAAGATACGAAAGGGAAAGTGAAATAATCGTCGCGGTTGTCGACGAGTTAAGACAATTGCCCACGACAGATGATCGAATTGTCGGCGTTAGAAGTTGGTCGCCGTTGGGGACAGTTTAGCTGCCAAGTATTTGCGATAAACAGGTCGTACCATCTATCTGTAGAAGTTTGTCGCCGGCGGCAGAATATATGAGGTATATTGCGCTGCTTCGTGGGGTCAACGTTGGTGGAAAAACGATGATCAAGATGGATGATCTGAAGGCCGAGTTCGGGCGGCTCGGTTTTGAGAACGCGGCAAGTTACATCAACAGCGGCAATCTCGCGTTCGATACGCCAAAGGCGACCGAGAAGAACCTTGTTGGAAAGATCGAAGGGGCGATCGAGACAAGATTCGGCCGTGCGGTTCCCGTTATGCTTCGAGATATGGCCGAGATCGCGAAGATAATTGCGAACAATCCCTTTATCGGCGAGTTCGAGAGCCATAAGGAGATGCACGTCCTCTTTCTCTCGTCACCATTGCCGGCCGATAAACTCGAGTTCCTTGTCGATGCGGCGCCGGAGGCCGAGCGTTATGCTGCCCGCGGACGCGAGATCTATTGCCACCTGCCGATGGGCGTGATCGACAGCCTGCTTGGCAAGTCCTTTATCGAGAAAAAGCTGAAGGTCGCTGTAACAGCACGCAACTGGCGCACGGTCGAGAAACTCGCGGAATTGTAGTCCTTATGGCCTTGCCTCGAGAATAATATTGAACGGCGTCTCCGCCGCCCGCCGAAAACGGGTGAAACCGCCCTGTTCGGCGACACTACGCAGCCGCGCCTCTCCAGCCTGCGCACCGAGCCCAAGGCCGACCTCTTGCGATCGCGAGGCCGGCGTGCAGATCAGCGTTGAGGCTGAGTAATACACGCGGCCCACAGGATTGTGATTGTCGGCGGCATTGTCGTTCGCGAACGGTTCAACGATCATCCACGTACCGTCGTCTTTTAGCGCTTTTTTGACGTGCGTTGCCGCCCCGACAGGATCGCCCATATCGTGCAGGCAATCGAAGAACGCGATGAGATCGTATTCGCGGCCGGGAAAATCCTTCGACGCCGCGACTTCGAATTTTATATTCCCGTTGACGCCCGCCGCCACCGCGTTCTCGCGCGCGGTCTCGATCGAGGCTTCGTGATAATCGAACCCGAAGAACTCCGAATTTGGAAACGCTTTCGCAAGAATGATCGTCGAAGCTCCAAAGCCGCAGCCGACATCCGCGATCTTTGCTCCGGCCTTTAGCCTAGACTCGACCCCCTCGAGAGCGGGAATCCACTCGCCGACGAGATGCGCATTGTAGCCCGGACGAAAGAAGAGTTCGGTGCCGCAAAAGAGGTCACTGTCGTGCTCGTGCCATCCGAGGCCTTCGCCGCTCGTAAATCGTTCGACCATTTTCGGCACGGCCTTGAGCGCGGCGGCAGCGAGGACGAAAGCTCCCGGGGCGTGAAGCGGACTGTTGTCGTCCGTCATAATGAACGCTTGTTCGTCCGTGAAATAGAATGCGTCCGCGTCGGCGTCGTATTCAATGTAGCCGCCCGCCGCGTTCGCATTCAGCCATTCGCGAACATAGCGTTCGTTCGTGCCGGTGCGGTTTGCGAGTTCGCTTGAGGTCACGCGCTCGCGCGGCTTTGACATCGCTTTGTAAAGTCCAAGCTTTTCGCCGATCACGATCGACCCGGCGTTAAGCGTTGCGCCAAGATCTCCGACGAACTTGCCCAACAGTT
>DAORTR010000004.1:0-42766 GCA_035432765.1 Pyrinomonadaceae bacterium | reverse complement strand
TTACTCGGTATTTATAATGTTCCGGCATGTATACCTGCACGAGATGCACCATGCTTTGGTGATCGAACAGTTGCTGCTCAAAAACGATTGGGATTAGGAAGCAGCGGCGGCGTCCCACGAACCGCTTCGCGTTGGCGGTGAACCGCGTGACTTGATCGGACAGTCACTCGCGCGGAAGAACCGCGCCGGAAATTTTTTTTCCGCGACGAAGAAACCATCGACGACTCATGTGCATCCAACCCCCTTTTCCGAAATAAATCGAGACTTAAGAGAGATCTCTTCCTTTCGACTCGCCCAAGCATAGTTTGCGACCGTTTCGAAGGACGTTTTTCTAGCCGAGGATGATGTATGCGTATGAACACGATTAGCCGCGTGGTCTTTGCTGTTATCTTGATCGGGCTCGCGATCATCGGTTTGATAAAGGGCGATTTTGCTCCGGGTTGGGAGCCGGTTCCGGCGTCGATTCCCGCACGGCAGGCGTTGGCCTATCTCTCCGATCTCATTTACATCGGTTGCGGCGTGGGCTTGCTTTTGCAACCGACAGCGAAGGTTTCGGCGCGTGTCTTTTTCGTATTCCTCCTGCTCTGGCTGCTTGTGCTACGGCTGCCGTGGCTCGTTTTTGACCCGCAGGTCAATACTTGGTGGCCCGCGTCCTCGACATCAATAATTTTGGGCGCTGCATGGATGCTTTACGCGTCATTTGCCGACGATCGGGCTGAAGGAGATCGAGGTTTTTTCGTCGGTGAAACTGGTGTTCGCATCGGACGGATAATTTTCGGCTTGGGCCTGATCCCGATCGGCCTTGCCCATTTCCTATATCTCGAAGCCACCGCTCCGCTTGTGCCGGAGTGGCTGATCTGGCCCGTATTCTGGTCGTATTTTACCGGAGCGGCCTTCATTGCCGCCGGCCTCGGCGTGATCTTCGGCATCCTGCCGCGACTTGCGGCGTCGCTCGTAACTCTGCAACTATTCCTGCTGACCTTCGTCGTCTGGACGCCTCGCATCATCGCCGGCACAATGAGCGCTTTTCAATGGAACGAATTTGTCGTGTCGATCTTTCTAACTGCTTGTGCGTGGATTGTGGCAGAGTCCTATCGTGTCACTCCTTGGTTGGACCTGGAAAATGAAACGTTTATTCTGACGGCCGAATGAGCGAAGGCTCGATCATTCCTTTGATGTTCTCAATACTTCTGTCACCTGCTCAATCACGAAATGCTTCGCGCCTACCGCATTGAAGAAATCTTGCACAAAAAGGATTGGCGTTAGAGAATAGTCAATATGATTTTTCGCAACCTCGCCGCGGTTATTTTTGTGTTTATTTTCGTATTGTTCGCGCCTGTCGGGGCTTTCGCACAGACGTATCAGGAGATGGATGCAGAGGCCGTCGCGGCCGATCAGAGGCTCTGGAAGAGTACTTTTCTTGATCCGATCGGGAAAAGATTTTCCGCGGAGTTCGACGCCGGGAATTATGCAAAGGCTATTGAAGAAGCGAACAAGTTTTTGGCCTACGCACCGAATGCGTTTGGCGGAATCCAGGTAATACGCGGCCGAGCTCACCTCGAACTCTTCAAGAGCAACGGCAGTCATAAAGACTTCATGAATGCCCGTGCCGATTTCGCCTTCGCCATCCAGAAGAAGCCCGACGACGTTTGGAACCAAATATACCTCGGCGAACTTTTTCTTGCCAACCACAATGGCTTCGGGGCAAACCGCCAGTTCTCAAAGGCCCTCGCTATCGACCCAAATTCGTTTCAGGCGCTCACCGGCAAGGCGGCGTCCGCCTATTTCGCACGCGATCTTCAGGGCTGCGTCAGCTCGATCAAGAGCTTGATGGCGCACGCCGAATACCAAAAGCAGAATGATGCATGGTCGCACTTACGGCTCGGCCAGTGTTACGCATCGCTCGGTGACAAGACGAATGCCGCGCAAAATTTCGAACGTGCCGTCACGCTGCAGCCGGCCTGGAAAGGTTCATGGGTATATAAGGCCTTTGCCGAGGACGGCTATACCTGCAAGCCCGCTGGCCGAAAGGCCCCGGATAAGCCGTTTGACCGGTATGTCCATTACTTGCGCTCATCGAATTGCGCTGATGGTGGTGCGATAGGTTCGCTCGCGAACGTCGAGAAGGACGACCCGAATCTAAAAGATGACGGATTATTCCACGAGAGCGAATTTCAAAGGCGGATAAATAAGGGCGATGTCTCCGATCAACTCACCTACGAGGACGCAAAGTCGCTATACAAAGAGGCAAATTTTTGGATCGAATCGGCTCGGAAACAGAAGAAGTCGATCGACCTGAAGTCCCTCAATGAGTTCCTCGAATTTTTTAATCATGCGATAAACGTTAATGCCTCCATCCCGAACCAGAACGCTGAGGATTTCGGCGTTCTAGCCCGTTATGAGCGTGCAAAGCTCCTTCTCGATCACCCCGACAAGCAGATCAAAATACTCGCATGGAAAGAACAGATCGCTCTCTCCAACATTCCGTACGCCGATTACGCCGGTAAACGCATCGCGCTCAACGGTGCGGACGTGAGGGCCCGCATCATCCGCGGACGTGTCTATTCGGAGCTAAAAGGAAACCATTATGCGGCAGTCGCTGAATTTGACGCCGCGATCGAACTGCAAAAAGTTTACGCACGAATGAGCTTTTCTTCTGAGGCTTCGATCTTTGCCGAACCCCATTGGCGAAAAGGCGATGCTCTTGCCCAACTCGGCGAGGTCGATAAGGCTGCGATCGCATACATTGAATCATTGAAGATCAGTGCGATAAACCCCGAAGCCACGGCGGGTTTGCAGAATCTGCGGACGCACCCAAGCGTGATCGGTAATGCCGCGGCCGAATCGAAGGTTTACGATCTCGAAATGACGAGCCGCATCAACGCTCTCACCGTGAAGATCAAGTCCGCTGACGCAAGTTTTTCGTCCAGCTTCGACAGTGCGCGAGATCTTAAAGCGAAATGCAGTGCGAGCTACGCCTACTACCGCCAACTGTCCGACGTGCGCGGGCAACTCGTGTCGCTTGCCGGATCGATAAAGCGCGGCACCGAAATCTGGCAACAATATGTCAAAGTTCTCGAATCAGTGGACTCCCGACAAAAAATGGTCAATCAAGGCTTAGCAGCTTGCTGACGTTAGTCCGTAATTCTGTCAATGCCCCGACCGCGATTCCGCGAGTGATCGAACTTGTCAGAACCGGGAGCGTTCGGCTTAGGCCCAGGTGCGATCGCTCCGTCCTGAGACCCTTCGACGATCCATTTACCAAAAACGTCTCAATATTGCTGGCGTTGGCGTTCGTACGAACCGATATCGGAGGCTCGATCTGCATTCCGGCGTAGTCTGCGGAGTTCGCGTCGAAAATATCGAAGACCGCTCATACAAAAACTCCGAAACAAGCGACAAACTCGTCGATGAACTCGCAGAAGGGAAGAAGATGGAGAAGATATTGCGAAAACCGGTGCTATAATCAGGCGTTGGAGTTATTTATATGTCAGCTATAGCAGAGGCAGAGAAACTCGTATTTAATTTGTCGGAGAAAGATCGCGCGGCATTGGTCGGAAGGATTATTCGTTCGCTACCGTCGCCGTTTACAGAGGAGGACGAGGGATGGGTTGAGGAAGCACTCCGACGAGATCGCGAGATGGACGAGAAGCCCGAGACCGTGCTTACCGAAGAACAATTCTTCAAGTCCCTGAGAGAGCACGTCCGCAAATGAAGGTCGTCCTTAGTTCCGCAGCCGAACGGGATGTTAAGCGAGCCCTTGACTATTATCTTAGCGAGGCTGGAGTCGAAGTAGCCGATGATTTTATTGACCGTCTCGAAGCAAAGCTGAAGAAGATTAAGAAGAATGCTGAGTTGTATCGGGTTGTTTCGAAAGGCCTCAGAAATGCCGAACTTGACCGATTCCCGTATAGCATCGTTTACAGAATTGTAAACAAATCGCTTATTCGAGTAACGACGATTCGGCACCATAAACAGCACCCTGACTTCGGTTTGCGTCGCTAATTCTACATGAAAACGATCGTCATCGCGATCAGATTTGCGCATTGTGGACAAGCGATTCCTCGAAAATATCGGAAGCTCGCTCATGCAAAAGCTCCGATACCTCGACAAACTCGTCGATGAACTCGCAAATGGGATGAAGATGGAGAAGATATTGCGGAAAGAGGCGTAACTTTTCGTGCAGGTTCGTGTAATTTCGTGGTTACCTCTCTTAAGAATCAGTAACCACGAAACAACACGAAAACGCACTAAACAAGACGAAATTATAAAACCAAGCACAAAACGCATCATCCTTCGCGTCGTGCACCTTGTCTAAGTTATACCGGTGCTCGGATGCGTCTATTAGCCCGTGACCGAAGCCGCCGAGCACCAACGCTTCACGCAGATGGCCTTTATCCCCGTCACGATCCTCACAGGCTACTGGATGGCGATTCTCGGCGCCGGGGCATAGGTCGCTTTGGATCTTTTTCTACGGTACTAACATGGACTTTGGCGTGGCGTTGCTTGCGCAGGTCGTTGTCTTCGTCGCGTAGTATATCCGGGAAAAAGCTCATATGACCGCTCCTTCGGTTGTTCATCTGACAAGTAAGTAAAAAACATCATTTTCTGCTTGCGAAATCAAATAGTTGCGCTTATACTTGCAATCATTCGGTTGCATACGGCAGCTGAGATGCTATGAGACGAGACATTTTCCAAGCCATATCAGACCCGACGCGGAGAGCGATCATCGCGTTGATCGCGTTACAGGCGATGACGCCAAACGCGCTTGCGGAGCACTTCGACACGACGCGGCAGGCGGTTTCAAAGCACTTACGCGTGCTCACCGAATGCGAAGTAATCACGCAAGAGCCGCGCGGCCGTGAGATCTACTACCGTCTGGAGATCGACAAAATGAAAGAGATCGACAATTGGTTAGAGCAGTATCGAAAGATCTGGGAGTCGCGATACGAGCAACTCGATGCGTTGCTTGCAGAGTTAAAACAACAAGAAAAACAGGAGCGAAAGATATGAAACCCGCTGAAGCAAGCCTGCCGTCAGATACCGAGGTGCTCGTCAAACGAAGCTTCGATGCACCCGCCAAATTGGTGTGGCGGGCCTACATGGAAGCCGATCTGCTGCGTCGTTGGTGCGTTGGCCCTCCCGGTTGGTCGATGCCGGTTTGCGAGATGGATATGCGCGTCGGCGGAAAATATCGCTGGCGTTGGCGCAGCGACGAGAACGATCAAGAGTTCGGATTCACCGGCGAGGTTCTGGAGGTCGTTCCGCACGCGAAACTAGTGCATACCCAGATCTTCGATCCCGGCAACCTAGGCGTTTCCATGGGAAGCGAGCCGTCGATCATCACCGTCGCTTTCGAGGATGCCAACGGCATTACAAGCGTGACGACCACGATCAAATTCGCCTCGAAGGCCGATCGCGACGCGGCATTCGCAACCGGTATGACCGACGGGATGGAGATGAGCTACCAGTCGCTCGACGAAGTGCTGGCTGTGATGAAAAATGCAGAAGCCCGTGCGTGAGCAAGGGCGTAGCGTTCAATGTTTCGGACGGAAAACAACCAGCCACGAATGTGCGAATCCGGGTTCCTATTAGTGCATTCGTGACAAACCTGAGGTGAAAATTCATATGGAGTTCATTGTCAATAAAGAAACAAGAACTGTAACGATCACGGCCGAATTTGACGCGGTGCGCGATCTGGTTTGGGACGCTTACACAAAACCCGAACTTCTCGATCAATGGTGGGCGCCGAAGCCGTATTCGTCGCGAACTAAGGTGATGGATTTCGAGGTCGGCGGTCGCAGGTTTTATGCGATGGTCAGCCCAGAAGGACAAGAACGTTGGGTGCTTCAGCGGTTTAAGTCGATCACGCCAAAGTCACACTTCTCGCTCTTTAACGCATTCGCCGACGAGAACGAGAATATGGAACTGCCGGGCTCCGATTGGGACTTTACCTTCGCCGAAAAATCCGACAAGACGACGGTACACATTTCCATCTATAACGAATCGCTCGAACGCCTCGAGCGAATGATCGAAATGGGCTTTAAGGAAGGAACCGAAGCTCAATCGAAGAATCTGGAAGAGCTTTTGAAAACTCTGTCTAAGTCATAGGAGTTGAGAGAACCGGTGCCGCGTAGCGGATACACGAATGTAGCCGGGGGTTTCAACCATGTGGCGAAGTGGTGAGGTAATTCTATGAAGATCGCAAAGATCGTGGTACGGACGTTGATGGGGCTGTTGTTCCTTTTTGCATCGGTTACATTTTTTCTGATGTATTTCGGAATGTTCACGCCGCCTCCGATGGAAGGGTCGATCAAGACCTTTAACGACGGGTTAGCGGCCTCGGGTTATTTTTTCTTTCTGCTAAAGATCACCGAATTCTCTTGCGGCTTTCTCCTCGTCATCGGCCGGTTCGTACCGCTTGCTCTTGTCGTCCTGTCGCCGATCATCATTAACATTCTGATGGTCGGGCTTTTCCTAGACCGAAGCAATTTGGCGATTCCCATTTTCCTCGTGCTCGCGAACTCTTTCCTCGCGTACTGCTATCGCGACGCGTTCGCAGGCCTTCTTAAAGCTAGATGAATATTTGCAAGGGCTAGAGGTGGAAATATGAGGAAAGTTATCGCTGCAATCAATATCACGATCGACGGGTTCTGCGATCACACGTCAGCGATCGCAGACGACGAATTGCACCAACACTATACCGAAGTGCTGCGAACCGCCGGGATCCTGCTCTACGGTCGTATAACGTACGAATTGATGGAATTCTGGCGGCCGTTCGTTAAAGAACCGAGCGGAAACAAGGCGATGGATGAGTTTGCCGTCGCCATCGACAAAGTTCCCAAGCTCGTGTTCTCGCGGACGCTCAAGAGCGTCGATTGGGAAAGTGCAGAACTCGCTAAAGGTGACCTGATAGAGACCGTCTCAGAACTAAAACGACTTCCGGGTAAGGACATCTTCGCCTGTAGTCCAAGTTTGATCTCGACATTGACGGGTCACGGGCTGATCGACGAATTCCAGCTCTGCGTTCACCCGGTGATCGCGGGCAGCGGTTTGCCGCTTTTTAAGCACATGAGAGAGGCTCTCATCCTCGAGCTCACAAGCACGAAAGAATTTGGCTCAGGTGCGATCATCCATTACTATCGCCCGACAATTCCAGGAGGAACACAATGAGAAAAATAATTGTATGTGAATTTATGACGCTCGATGGTGTCATGCAGAACGAAGAAAATGACGGCGACGGGTTTAAGTATGGCGGGTGGTTTTTCCCGTTTGCGGACGAGGTGACAGGCGCTATCGTGCAGGAGCGGTTGGCTAAACCGGTAGATCTGCTGTTGGGCCGTAAGACCTTTGAAGGTTGGGAGACGTATTGGCCGACGCATTCCAATTTCTGGCCGAACGTCAATACCGCGACAAAGTACGTCGCCTCGAACACGCGCGATTCGAGCGATTGGAAGCCGAATGTCTTCTTGAGCGGCGACCTCGCAGGAAAGGTTCGCGAGCTGAAACAAACCGACGGGCCTGACATCCAGGCGTTTGGAAGCGCAAATATGTTACAAACGCTGTTCAAAGCCGATCTCGTCGATGCGCTCGAACTGATGATCATCCCGGTCACGCTCGGCACCGGAAAACGTCTGTTCCAGGACGGAACGATCCCGGCATCATTTAAAGTAACAAACGCGCAGGTCGCCCCAAAAGGGATCATCTGCGCAACCTACGAACGCGACGGCGACGTGAAAAGCGGCTCACCGCAGATCAAAGAGGATTAGTAACGACCTGACGGGTAATTAGCCACGTCCTGATCCACGCCGTAAACGGCGTGGCTAGTTGCCGCGAAACGCGGTCGGGCACAGCTAGGAGTGCCACCAGCTGCAACGACGCTATCTTTGGCGAATTGCAGCACCGGAAGAAAAATTTGCCCGCGCAGCGACGTGGTTAGGATGAGAGACTCCGCACGGGGTTTTATAGTCCTTGTCTTAAAATGAACGTACAACAACAGATCAACGACTACATTGCCGGCCAAACTGAGCCGAAACGCAGTGACATACAAGAACTGCATCGGATGATTCTTGGCATAAAGCCGGAGTGTAAATTATGGTTCCTGGATGGAATGAACGCCGAGGGAAAAATCGTATCCAATCCCAATATCGGTTATGGTTCGCGAGATCATAAACACGCCGACGGAATTACGCGTGAGTTTTATCAGATCGGTCTGAGCGCGAACAAAACCGGAATCTCTGTTTATATCATGGGCTTCGAAGACAAAAATTATCTACCCAAAACCTATGCAAAAACGATCGGCAACGCAACCGTTACCGGCTATTGCATCAGGTTCAAGACTCTAAAAGACATAAACGTTGAAATACTCGCGGCAGCCATTCGATCCGCCTACGAGCTCACGTCTTAGTCTATGCCCACCGTTTATGGCGGGTTAGGACGATCGCTCGGTCTATGAGGGCGGCTTAGACTCGCAGTTTGCCGCGGAAGCCGCGTGCGGCGTAGTAGCTTTCGGCACCATTGTGGTAGGTGAAAACGCGGCCGAAGCGTCGGTCGCCAAAGAGCGCGCCGCCGAGGACGCGTACGTCTTGAGGCGTTGCGATCCAGCTCGAGGTCTTCAGATCGAATTCTCCGAGTTGCTGAAGGTCGCGGTAGTCGTCCTCGGTTAGGATATCGATGCCGATCGCTGCTGCAACGCTCGCGGCGTCGCTATCGGGTTTATGCTGCTTGCGCGCGTCCCAAGCGTCGCGATCAAAACACAAACTCCGTCGTCCCTTCGGCGTCTCTTCTGAACAATCAAAAAAAACGTACTCGCCCGCCCTCTTATCAAAACCCACAACATCCGGTTCGCCGCCTGTGCGTTCCATCTCGTAGAGCGACCAAAGTTTTTCGGGTTTAGCTTCGAGCTTTGCCTCGACGTCGGCCCATTTTATCCCTTTGTGACGAGCGGTATTCTCGTCGAACCGATTCCTCAGCGTGTCGAGCAGTTCGATGCGTTGTTCGGTCGATAGTTGTTTTTTCATCTCATGCTTGAATCGGACCGACGCCGCGGCCGGCTCCGAAATTTACAATTCACCAATTGGCAATTGCCAATTAAACCGCCGGTACGACGCGTTTACTCTCCGGCCTTACATACCAAGATACTACTGCGAGGGTCAGCAGCAGTAAGCCGGGAAAGATCTCGACAACGGTACCGTGTGCGGCAATGTGCGAATATATCGCTCCCGTCGTTAGGAAAAAGACACCGGCGTACGCCCATTCCTTGAGCAATGCGAATCTTGGAATGAGCAACGCAATGACCGCGAGGATCTTCCATACCCCGAGCAGGATCATAAGATATGCGGGATAGCCCAACTTTGCCATCATATCCGCACCGCCCTGGCCCGGCGCTCCAACTAATTGTCCGATTCCTGTCGCGAATAACCCCAACGCGAGCCAAACGGTCGCGACCCAATAGGTGATCTTCTTTGTCTTACTCATCGTCTTCACCTCAAGTTTCCAACAACTTCCTGCAAACGGTCGTGGGCCATGTTTATGCCTTGTGCAAACGGCAATCTTAGTAGCTTGTCGCGGTCTCCAGATGAGCGGAAGACCATCTGCATCGTCAGTTTGCTTCGTTCGCCTCCTAGGCTCTCGAACTCAAAGAACTCAAGTTGGACAGGAAAATCGGTGTTTTCCATCTCGAATGTCCGCGTGATCCTCTCGTCCGAAACGAATTCGTGTATCGTACCATTCGCCCGAAACACGACATTTCCCTGCGGGTCGCTCGTCTCGAACTCAAAGCCGCCGTGACGACGCGCATCAAGTTTGATAACCTTTGTGCCCATCCACTGTTCGAGGATATCGGGTTCGACGTGTGCTTTGAAAAGGAGCTCGACCGACAGGTCGAACTCGCGTGTGATCGTCAGGTCGTGAGCGCCGTCTTTGGCTGCGATCTTTGTTTTCTGCTCCATAATTGCTAGTCCTTGCGGCTTTTCATCACCGCATCGAGTTTGTTGAACCTCGCATCCCACATCTTGCGGAAAGGTTCGAGGAATTCGGCTATCTCTTTCATACTCTTTGGGTTAAGGCTGTAGTAGATCTCGCGGCCGCGCTGCTCGCTTTCGAGCAGTGCGCATTCGGTCAAGATCCGCAGGTGTTTTGATATCGTCGGCCGCGCCGTGTCGAAGTTCGCGGCGATCGCTCCGGCAGTCATCATCTGCGTTGCGACAAGCAGCAGTATCGCCCGCCGTGTCGGGTCAGCGATCGCCTGAAATACATCTCTTCGAAGATCCATAATGCGTAGTCATCTAGCTACGTGCCATTCATTTAGCCATTCGACTACGCATTTGTCAAGCCCGATGCGAGGGCGACCGTGGCCATTAGGGCGAAATACGATACAATATGCGTTTTGGCCGCGTCGGCCGTTTTTTATCTTATGCTACAAGCCGGAATTGTTGGTCTGCCCAACGTCGGAAAATCCACACTCTTCAACGCTCTGACCGCTCAAGAAGCGGCCCTTGCGGCGAATTATCCTTTTGCGACGATCGAGCCGAATGTCGGCGTCGTTCCCGTCCCGGATGAGCGTCTCGAACCGATAGCCAAGATCGTCAAAACGACGACGATCGTGCCCGCAACTGTGGAGTTCGTCGATATCGCCGGGCTTGTTCGCGGAGCGTCCAAAGGCGAAGGCCTCGGGAACCAATTCCTTGCTAATATCCGCGAAACACACGCCATCATCCAGGTCGTACGATGCTTTGAGGACGAAAATATCATCCACGTCGAAGGTTCGGTCGATCCGGTTCGGGATATCGAAACGATCCAGATCGAACTCGCGCTTGCCGATCTCGCGTCGATTGAAAAGCGTCGAGAAAAAGCTTTGCGTGCTTCAAAATCCGGCGATAAAGAAGCAAAACGCGACATCGAGCTACTGGATAAAATTCAGCCGATCCTCGAAGAAGGCCGTCCGGCACGTGCCGCTGAACTTACCGACGATGAGCAGGCAATAGTGAAGGGCTGGTTCCTGCTCTCGACCAAACCGACCATCTACGCTGCGAATGTCGATGAAGCGACGCTTGCCGATCCGGACAGCAATCCGCACGTGGCAGCAGTCCGCAAACACGCTGAAACCGAGAAGGCCGATGTCGTGATGATCTGCGCAAAGCTCGAGGCCGAGCTCGTCGCGCTCGAAGCCGCAGAGAGAAGCGAATACCTTAAAGACCTCGGACTCGCATCGAGCGGCGTCGATGGCCTCATCAAAGCGGCGTATCATATGCTCGGGCTGATGTCGTTCCTGACAGCCGGCGAGAAGGAAGCTCGTGCGTGGACCATTCCCATTGGCACGAAAGCGCCGCAGGCCGCCGGCACTATTCACACGGACATCGAACGCGGTTTTATACGCGCCGAGATCGTATCCTACGACGACTTGACCGCTTCTGGAACTTATGCGGCGGCGCGCGAAAAAGGACTCGTCCGCCTCGAAGGCAAAGAGTACGTTATGCGCGACGGCGACATCGTGAACTTTCGCTTCAACGTGTAAAAGGTCCCGTTTGAGCGCATCGCGACATCGACTCCGGACGATCGTAGAAGAGTGTATGGCAATCCTCTGTGTCGCGCATCGCTCGGATGACGGAGAGAAGCGGTTCGGTCAGCACATGCGGATAATCGTACTCACCCAGCTCTTCGCGGATCGGATAAGCGAGCCTTTCCACGTCTGTAGAGAATTGCGAATCGACGCCCGGTTTATTACCTCGCGGATCGACGCGAAACCAGCCCGCATCCTCGAGATAGACGGCGTTCAGGCCGTGCAGCGCGTAACCGGATTCGACCGTGCCTTTGCGAAGCACGCGCTGATAGCAAAACCCTGCTGGAATGTGCATTCCGCGTAAGAGGGCCGCGAGGACGTGGGATTTCGCAAAACAAATGCCTTCTTTCCGCTCGATCGCTTCCTCAGCATTGACCGTTATCGCGTCGCTGTTCGTATCAAAAGAATGTGAGATCTCGTCCCGTGCGAATTCGAACGCCAACTTCGCACGCTCTCTCGGCGAACCCGCGCGCGCCTCGATCGCGGCGATCGCCTCTTTGACCTTGGGCGTAGAAAATTCAACGATCGGCGGTATCTCGCCGAGGTAATCTTCGAGCTTGTCAGATTCGAGCTGCAATTCCATAACAAACCTCCGAAGTTCTATTCTGGCCCTGTGTTCGGTCGCTTTCAAGTTTTGAATGGGTATCGAAGAATTGCGCTCCGCGCGGTCGCGGGATGGGTTGCGAGCAGTAAAAATGGTGCCCTCGGTAGGATTCGAACCTACAGCCAACGGATTATGAGTCCGCTGCTCTAACCATTGAGCTACAAGGGCACGAACTGAAAGTCTAGATTATGGGCTAACCCTAAAGCAAGTTTCTTACAAAGCAACCAGGCAATGCGTTCTCTTTTCCTTTTAGAATGAAAGGTTTATCTGCTATATTCGTGCAAACTCCTCGTATAAGAGATCTGCCGGCAAGACACGCAAAATTATGAACACTGATTCCGCAAATAACGCGCGACCATCCGACGACCGGGCATTCTTTGGCCACCCACGCGGCCTCTCGACGCTTTTTTTCACAGAAATGTGGGAAAGATTCAGTTATTACGGAATGCGGGCGATCTTGATGCTCTATATGACGACGGCGGTCGCGACAGGCGGATTGGGATGGTCGGCGGCAGACGCGGCACCGATATACGCTCTGTACGCGGCAAGTGTTTATTTTCTTCCGCTGATCGGCGGATGGATCGCTGATCGGTTCATTGGAGCTAAGCGTGCGACTTTCATTGGCGGTGTGATCATAATGCTTGGGCATTTCACACTCGCCTTTCCGATGATGCCGACGTTTTATGCGGGCCTGATCCTAGTTGCTGTAGGCACAGGATTTCTAAAGTCGAATATCTCGGCGATGGTTGGCGATCTTTACGACAAAGAGGACGAACGACGCGACGCGGGATTTTCGATCTTTTACATGGGAATCAACATCGGCGGATTCCTAGCGCCGCTTATCTGCGGCTATCTGGCTCAGAACGCCCAATTCAGGGCGTGGATCGAGGGCATGGGCTTTGATCCGAACACAAGCTGGCATTTTGGATTTGCATGCGCAGGCATCGGAATGGCCCTTGGACTTGTGCAGTATGTCCTTGGCCGTCGCAATATCGCGAATGTCGGGAATGTCCCACAGGCTGAATCGAAGCCTGCAACCGATGAAAGCGCGAAAACTGACGCTCCGACACAGGATTCGGGTTATATAGTCAAAATGGTGGTCATCATCATCGCGGCGGTCGCGATCATCGGCTTTGCAGCGATAAGCCAGGGCTTTTCGTACGCTCTGTCTTACGTCCTGATGCCGACTGTTGTAATAGCCGCGCTAATAGGCGTATTTATCACGGGCACTCAAGACAAGCTCACCCGCGATGATTGGAAGCGACTCGCCGTACTAATGATCCTCTTCCTTTTTTCGACCATCTTTTGGATGGGATTTGAACAGGCAGCGACGAGTTTCAATCTGTTTGCGGATAAATTGACCGACAATCGAATCTTTGGCTGGGAGTTCCCTGCATCGTGGCTTCAATCCGTAAATTCGCTACTCATCGTCATCTTTGCACCTATAGTCGGGGCTGTCTGGATGTATCTCGGAAAAAAACAGCCGTCTGATGCCGTAAAATTCTCGCTCGGGCTCCTCTTTGCCGGAATCGGCTTCTTGGTGGTCGCCTATGCGGCGAGTTTAACCAGCGGCGGCAAGGTAAGCCCGCTTTGGCTTGTCCTAGTATATTTCTTCCACACTATCGGCGAATTGTGTCTCAGCCCGGTGGGATTGGCGTCGATGACGAAACTCGCACCCGCAAGGATGATCTCCCTTATGCTCGGCGTGTGGTTCCTGTCGATCTCACTGGGAAACTATGTTGCGGGAATGATCGCGGGAGAGTTCGTAGCAGATGCGGCCGTTTTAACGCGTATCTTTTTGATCGTCGCAGGAGTTTTAGTCGGAGCAGCGGTCCTGCTCTTCGTGATTTCGCCGTTCGTTAAAAGGCTCTATACAACTCCGCAAGAGATGGTGCCGGTTGAACCCGCGTGAGTAAAAGTCCGCGAGCAGGCGAGAAATGTACTTGCTCGCAAAAATCCGGCTCGATGAGCGTCTATACATTGAGAAAATTTCGCTCCCGAATTAGAATTATCTAACTTTAAGATGGCCGAGACTGCGACAAAGAACGACCTAATTACCTTTGCAGGGCCGATCTTCGACCTTGTCCTAAGGCTGAAGGCCGGAATCGTCACTCCGTCGAACGAACTGCGTCCGCAGGCCGTCGGTATGCTCGAGGATTTCGAAAAGCGTGCCGAACGCTATCGTTTCAATCACAAGATCGTTACGGTCTCGAAATTCGCGCTTGCGTCATTTATCGACGAGGCGATCCTGACGAATAATTTTCCGCTGCGTTCGGAATGGGAGCGCGTGCCGATACAACTCGAGTATTTCGGAGAGCAGCTCGCCGGCAACAAGTTCTTCGACAAGCTTGAGTCGATGCTCAAGCAAATTGACATCACGCAGGATGCAGTCGAGATCTATTACTACTGTATGCTGCTCGGTTTTAAGGGCAGATACGGCGTTTACGAGCAGGAAAAGCTGCTGGCGATAATGCAGACGACCGCGAACGCTCTCTCGAAGGCCGGCAAGATCCGTCCGGTCGAGCTTTCGCCGCATTGGCTTGCGACCGATCAGCCAGAACCGCCGAAGAAACGCAAGGTGCCAACGTGGGCTAAAGTGGGAGCATTCGCCTTCGTCGCCGTTATGCTGATCAGCTATTTGGTGATGTTCGTGATCGCTTCAAAGGTTATGCAGGACGTGATCGACCACCTGCAGTTCGGCAGTTGATTTTACTTCTCCGACAAGCATTATGAGTTCTTGGCACACAAGCCAGCTTACTTACGCACTCGGCTTCGGCGGAATGATGTCGTTCTACGGCATCGTGGCGGTTGTCGTCTATTTTATGCCCGCCAGCACGGCGAGCTACAACGACAAGATCGTCATTATTGCTCTCGTATTGTTGACGCTGCCTTTTGCCCTGATCTTGATGTTCGTCAAATCACGGCGCGACAAGAAGCGTGCAAAGGCCGAGGCTGCCGCCGCAGAAGCCGCCGAGCAGGGCGCCGCCGCTCCTACGGCACAGCCCGTTCAACAGGCAACGGTCGGAACTTATCCCGAGATCGACGCGGCGTTTCAGGAACTTGCGACCTTCTTAAAGGGTTCGAATCTTGGCAAAGACGGCAAGGATGCTCTTTATTCCCTTCCGTGGTACCTGATCGCCGGTCCGCTCAGGTCGGGCAAGAGTTCGCTTTTCATCAGCGCCGGACTCGACGTAAAGACACTTCCCAGCCAGCGTGAATCCGAGCAAAAGACGATCCGTCCGACGCCGAACATCGACCTTCGCGTTACGAGCGAAGGCGTCTTTATCGACACTTCTGGCCGCTTTCAAGCCGAAGGTGCTCCCGCCGATGAATGGAGCGCTCTTCTTGAGACTATCAAGAAGATCCGGCCCGCGCGTCCGATTGACGGCTTTATCCTCGTTGTCAACGGCGACAAGATAATCAAACGCGAAGAGACCGAGTCCGAAGAGACTGCGAAGGTCCTTCGCGGGCGCCTAGACGACGCGATCCAGCGAATAAAGCTCCGATTCCCCGTCTATCTCGTCTTTACGCACTCGGACGCGATAGAAGGTTTTCAGGATTCATTCTCAGTTTCCAAGAACGAGGGCCGCGAACTCGTCTGGGGAGCGACGATACCCTTTGCGAATTCCGAGAACGCTCAATCGCAGTTCGATACGGAATTCGAGACCTTGCGTGATTCGGCGATGAAGCGTCGAATTTTGCGTCTTTCGGCGCCGTTCACGCCGGTTCGTCAACTAAAGATATTCAATTTTCCGCTGCATTTCGGCGCGGCACGGCGAAGGATCGGCGCGTTCGTTGCCGCTCTTTTCCGTCCGAATCCATTTAGCGAGAATCCGCTTCTGCGTGGATTCTATTTCACATCGACGCTTGCGAGACGCGGCCAGAACACTCCGGCGACCGTTGCTGCAACGTATTTTACGCCGCGTCTTTTCCGCGACGTATTTCTGCGTGACGCCGGCGTTGTACGGTCCTTTCAAGCTCAGAAAAAAAGCGGCCCGATCCTCGCGTGGCTCGCCCTCGTCGGGATCATCGGGCTTTCTGCCCTGCTTGTGATCCTCGCCGGAGTCTCGCTCTACAACAATGAGCAAATGCTCGCCGAGGCTCAGACCCGTGGCGAAAAGGTCATCGCCATTACGCGAACCGACGCCTACAAGAATCCTGCAAAGGCAGACGAGACGGCCATCCGCAGTGAACTTAATGCGACCGAAGAACTCCGCGATCTGCTAGTAAAGCTCGACGACTACGAACGCCACGGAGCTCCGTTGTATATGCGACTCGGACTCTACAGCGGCAATCGCCCGTACCGCAAGCATCTTTTGCCGGTCTATATGGCCGTCATTGAGAATCGCTTCAAGGCACCGGCACTCAAGCGTTTGACGACCGACCTGAGGAAATTCGCTGATTCTGCTCCGGTTGCGAATCCGGCGAAGCTCACAGATCCCGAAGAGCAAACGCTGGGCAAGAATTACGACCTTTTGAAGGCCTATCTGATGCTGACCGGCGAATATAAGGGAAAGGCCGAACCTTCGCACATCGCGGCGACCTTAAAGCCTTATTGGACGGCGGACGACAAGATCCCCGTGGATATGAAGCCCGTCGCTCTCGACCAACTCGCATTCTGGGCGAAACAGGTCGATCGCGATGATAAGGACACGTATCAATTCCCGCGTATACAGCTTGATGAAAAACTCGTTGCCGATGCGCGTAAAAAACTTCAGGCTTTCCCGGCTGTCTATCGTTACTACAAACGCCAGGTTACGGAGATCTCAAAGACGATCGACGACAATATCGGTCCGTTCTCTACCGAGGGCATCTTGTCGCGTGCGGGCGGCGACCCGCGTTTTATCGAAGGTACATTCCAAGTCCCGGGAGCGTACACTCGCGGCGGCCTCAAATTGATGAAGACCGCCATTTCCGAAGCGAACGAGAAACTCAGCGAAGGCGATTGGGTGATGGGCGAGACCGGACGCAGCGCCATCGCACAGACAACGGATTCCAAGCTGATCGAAGATCGCTATTATCGGGATTACGTCGATAATTGGCGTGCCTTCGTCAAAGGCGCGAACGTAAAGCCATACAAGGATAAAGATTCCGCCGCCGCGGCCCTGCAATCCTTCTCGCTTGAGAATTCGCCGATGAAGCTTCTTCTGAAAGAGGTCGCCTACAACACGAACCTTTCTGCACGTTCGGAGAACGAAAGCTGGTGGGAATGGATCAAGAGCTTCTTTACGTCGCAGGCTGCGGACGGTGACGGCAACACGCCGCCGGAGAAAGCTTTCAGGCCGCTCTTTGCGTTTGTCGGAAAAAAGACCGATAAGGATAAAGCACCGGTTGACGCATACGGCGCAGAGATCCGAGCGATATACCAAAAGCTTGGCCGTTATTCACCCGATCAGTTGAAGACGATCGCTTCCGACCTTGCGAACGGCAAAGACGCCGAACTCGCGCTCGGACGAAGCGAAGGCAACATAGACGGAATGATCGGCAGCTTCTCGGAAACGGCCGCATCGCAGGAAGTTGCCGATCTCCTGAAGGAACCTCTTGGAAATCTGCGTGCGATGCTCGGTGGCGACGCACAGGCACAGTTGAAGAAATTATGGGCTGAGCAGATATTGCCGGCCGCCAAGGACATCGAGAAGGGTTATCCATTCGACGACGGCACCGGCGAATCCGACCTGACAAAATTGTCGGCGTTCTTGAATCCGGTGGACGGGAAACTATCGGTCTTTTACAACGAGAAACTCAAGAAATATTTTGAGGAAGCAAATGGACAGTTGAAGCTCAAGACCGACTCGGAAGTCAAGTTCACGCCCGACTTCGTCACATATCTCAACAATGCGTTCGCTCTTCGCCAGGCATTATACGGCACAAGCCAAACGCCGAAGTTCGAGTACGAATTCAGCTTTAAGCCGAGTAAGACGGCGATCGTCGAGATCACCATTGACGGGCAAAAGATCACGAGCGACGGTACGGCGTCGATCAAGGGTACGTTCCCCGCACCGGCCGGCGCGGAGACCGGGGTGATCCTCGATTCGGGCAGCGGCGGAGCGACGCCTGCCGCACCTACCGGCAATGCGAATACCGCTGCACCGTCAAGCAATTCGGGAACTCAGCGATATCCCGGACAATGGGGACTCTTCCGCTTTGTCGATAAAGGCAACCCGGCGAAACAGGCAACGGGCGAATACTTACTTAGCTATTCGGTCGGCGGACACGGCGTTTCGGCTCAGATCAAACCGAGCGGCGGCGATCTCTTTGATAAGAACATTTTCAGACAGGTGAAGGCTCCTGATAGCCTGCTCCAATAGGACACGTTGATAGCGATGGAAAACGCAAAAACTCTTCTTGCCGACGGCAACCTCGAGGGCGCGACACAAGCGGTTCTCGACCACGTAAAGTCTGCTCCGACCGACATCCCTGCGCGGATATTCCTCTTCGAGCTTGCCCTTTTCGGCGGCAATTGGGAACGCGCAGCAAAACAGCTTGACGTTATCGGCCACCAAGACGCCGGAGCATTGATCGGCTCGATGATCTTCCGTCAGAATCTTGCTGCGGAGAAAGACCGCTTGAGTTTTTTCAACGACGGCCTAAAGCCCGGAATTCTCGCTCCGCCGCCCGGCTATATCGAAGACCTTTTGAACGCAAATAACCGAATACGTGAAGGCTCGATCTTCGAGGCACGCAGCATTCTCGACACGATCGAGGAAGAGCGTCCGGCTTTTTCCTGCACGGTGAACGGCGAAGCGGTTGAGGATTTTCGCGATTACAACGACCCGACTATGTGCGTCTTCGAGGTGTTCTTTAAGGAATCGTACTCATGGCTGCCTTTCGAGAACGTTGTCTCGATAGAGTTCTTCGAGCCGAAAGGCCTTCGCGATATCTTTTGGCGTCAGGCAAAGGTCGAGCTTAATACCGGAACGTCGGGCGAAATGTTCTTCCCGACGCTTTACGCCGGTTCATGGAAGAGCGATGACGATCAGATCAGGCTCGGACGCAAGACCGATTGGCGCGACCTAGGCGAAGATCTCTTCTCCGGCGAAGGCCAGAAGCTCTATTGGATGGACGGCAAAGATCGCTCGATAATGGACCTTAGAACGATCGAATTCTCTCAAGAAGACGGCGAATAGGAAGCAAGCGTCGCTGTCGTTGACAGTTCTCGCCGGTTAGGCCACCGCATTCAGATGCGTGTGCCTCGACCGGCGATATTCTTTTACGCTTCTTGCATCGAACGTCATTTTCCGTCAGAATTCGCCGAGATAGCAATTTCACTGCAACATTCGTAAAAAACAAAAAGAACTCGCAGGCACTTCGCCGGCGATCTGTGAAAAGAGACGCGACTATGGCTACAAACCTATTTCGAAAAAAATCTATCGCTCAGATACAAGCCGACGCTGCCGCCGGCTTTTCCGATGAAGGGATCGTTCCCGGACAGCCGGGAGAAGAAACTGTCGTTACACTTCGCAGAAGCCTCGGCACGTTCGATCTGACGATGCTCGGCATCGCCGCGATCATCGGTGCGGGAATTTTTGCGATGATCGGCCAGGCTTCTTTCAAGGGCGGGCCCGGCGTGGTCTTTTTGTTCATCTTTGCGGCTATCGCGTGCGGATTCGCGGCGCTGTGCTATGCGGAGTTCGCGTCGAAAATACCGATCGCAGGTTCGGCATACACATACGCATACGCTAGCTTCGGCGAATTGCTCGCTTGGATCATCGGCTGGGACCTGCTCGTCGAATACGCGATCGGCAACATCGCCGTCGCGATCTCCTGGAGCGATTACTTCACCAGCCTGCTTTCAGCGAACGGCATTCACGTACCCGTAAGCTACACGATGGACTTCCTCACGGCAAAACGTGGATTTGCGGCGGTCAATGAGGCGGTCGCGGGCGGCACGACCGTTGAGGCACTGCAGGCAGGTTGTAAAGCTGCGGATGCCGCGGTTTCCTGCGCACAGGTCGAGGCACACCAGGCATGGGCGAACGCCACGCACGTCGCTGGGATACCGATCATCGCCGATATTCCTGCTCTCGCGATCGTATTCATTATTACGGCTCTTGTTTACATCGGTATCCGCGAATCGAAGATCGCCTCGAACATAATGGTCGGCGTCAAGCTCGGGATCATTCTGCTTGTGATCGTCCTCGGCGCTTTCTACGTCAAGACAGAGAATTGGACGCCGTTCCTGCCCAACGGGTTCGGCGGAATGATGGGCGGCGTTGCGGCCGTTTTCTTTGCGTACATTGGTTTTGACGCGCTCTCGACCACCGCCGAAGAATGTAAAGACCCTTATACGACGCTGCCGCGAGGGATGATATATTCGCTTGTCATCTGCACGGTGCTTTACGTCATTCTCGCTCTCGTACTTACGGGAATGGTCAAATATACGAGTCTTAATGTCGGCGATCCGCTCGCGTTCGTCTTCGGCCCAGAAGGCGTGAACATTCCTTGGGTGTCGGGCATTATCGCCGTGAGCGCCGTTGTTGCCCTCGCGACCGTTCTTCTCGTATTCCAACTCGGTCAACCGCGTCTATGGATGGCGATGAGCCGCGACGGCCTTCTGCCGAAGATCTTTTCGTCAATACATCCAAAATTTCGTACGCCGTGGTTCTCGACAATTTTGACCGGAATTTTCGTGGCGGTTCCCGCTCTATTTATGAACCTGACCGAAGTTACCGATCTTTCAGTGATCGGAACTCTCTTCGCGTTCACGATCGTCTGCGCAGGTGTGCTCGTTAAAGACAAAGAGTTCGCCGGGCAAAAGCGCTTCGTCCCTTACATCAATTCGATGTTCGTGGCACCCGTTCTCCTGATAGGCATTTGGGCGCTGATCCTCTATTACAATCACGATGCGACGCACACTTTCTTCACCGATTTCACGCCAACTGCGGACGATCTAAAGAAAGGCATATCGACGGCGACCGGAGTTTTCTTCGAAAAGCTGCCGTACTTCGTCTTCATCATCTTCTCGCTTGGAATGGCAGCGCTGTGTGTCATCAAACGCCTCTCGCTGATCCCCGTTCTCGGTGTGATGTGCTGCACGTATCTGATGACCGAACTCGGTTGGACGAACTGGCTTCGATTCGGGATCTGGCTCATTGCCGGCCTCGTGATCTATTTCTTCTACAGCTATTCGCACAGCAAGCTTAACAAGGCTCCGGCGGAGACAGCGGCTTAGGCCGCCGAAACCTGCATCTTCTTCTTGATCCCGCTTGATAGATCGGGGTCAAGAAGAAGCAATGATGCAGGTAAATTGGGCGGAAGATTCCTCAGCAGCCCTGAGAAAACACGTCGTAATAACGGCAGTAGGTATTGAGCCTCCTGCCGTTACAATTCTTTACAATCTGAACCAAAACATTTGAGCTATTCTTTTCGTCTAAGCACTGCGCTTTAATTTATTCCAAACTTTCGGGAGTGTTTTATGAAGAAGAATTTTGTGTTTTTGGTGCTCGCCGTCTTGGCGCTTTCGATCAGTGCGTTCGCGCAGGATTATTCCGGGACATGGCAGCTTGATAAAGAGGCGTCGAAACTCGACGATCGCTCGAAGAACATCGAGTCAATGACGGTAACGATCGCCCAGAACAACAAGGAGATCACCCTGACGACCGACACGAAACGTTCGGCGTCCACGGAAAGCGGTGGTCGTATGGGCGGCGGACGAATGGGCGGGACCGATTCGGCGACCTATACGCTTGACGGCAAAGAGACCAAATCTGAACGCGAAGGCCCAATGGGCAAGATACCGGTCTCGCTTAAAGCAAAGGTCGGCAAAGAGAAACTTAAGCTTACACGCGAATCGAACATCACCACACAGATGGGTGCAATGACAATAACGATAACCGACACGCTCTCTCTCAGCGCAGACGGCGCAACGCTCACCTTAGAGCGCGAGCAAACGTCGCCGCGCGGCACAACGTCGAATAAATTCGTTCTGAAAAAACAATAAGCCGGCGCCACACAAGCGATCGGGAGAAAAATGGCGGCCGATATTCGATACCGACCGCCATCTCTATTCAGCGAAACGCAAAGTTTCGATGATCTCGTTCATATATTTTCGGCCGGTCTCGATCTGATCGGGAGCGAGCGACACGGCGCCGACGACGGCGTGGCCGCCGCCGCCGTATTTTTCGCAAATCTCAGCGATATTATGCGTACGCGGACGGGGTGCCCAAGGGTTCGAGCCGACCGATATCTTTGTACGGAACGGGCTCTCGCTTAGGCTCACGACATACGTCACTTCGGGGTGAAAATAGTAAGGAATGAATTTATTGTAGCCCTCGATCCCCGTTCCCGTGAGATCAAATGAGACGACGCCGCGTTCCGCTTGCGAACGCTGCTTGATAACCTCGACCGTCTCCCAATGCTGCTTTAATATGGGATCGAGTTTCTCCTGGATCGCCTCGCTCGCGACGATGTCGTCGAGCGTCTGCGAAGTGAGCATCTTGATGATATCTTCGACGAATGCGGGGTCTTTTTCGCCCTCGATCACCTGCATAAGTTTTAACGCCGAAGAACGCAATTCAACGCATTGAGCGGGCGAATCGTAAAGAGCACCGTCGATAATGTGCGCCCAATGCACAAGCTCGTCGAGCGACGGGTCATGAAAGCCGAACCTTTCGCGGGCGATGCGTGCAATGAACTCCGCGCAGGACTTGCTCGTCGTATCGAGGAATTTCTTGCCCGAATTGTCCGCGAGAAAATGCTCTTCATCTTCGGGCGTCAAGAACGCCGATTGATGATGATCGAACCACCACGTCAGACGCTCGTCGGCGCAATATTTGAAATCAACTATCGCATTCTCGTCTCCGTCGAACTGCTCTCGGTCGAACGCGTTGCCCGCACGGTGCATCGTCGGCGTGTACGCCACTTCGGCTTCTGCGGCCACCGTAGTTTTATAGAATTTCGTGAATATCGCGGCAGAAGAGACGCCGTCGAAACAGTTGCCGTGATACAAGATGCGAAGTTTCATATAATAAGAAATGCCGTTAATGGCAAAACATTTTAGGCTAGAGTAGCTATCGGAATTCGTCAAGGAGGCAAAGGTAACTTGCAAATTCGAAAAGCACGCGGCGAGGACGCGGCGTCGCTCGTTCTATTCAATCGGGCGATGGCGCTCGAGACCGAAGGAATTCGCCTCGATGAGGAAACACTTACCGCCGGCGTTCACGCCGTTCTTTCGACCGCTGACCGCGGCTTTTACGTTGTTGCGGAAGAAGATGGCGAGGTCGCAGGCGGGCTTCTCGTTACGCGTGAGTGGAGCGATTGGCGCAACGCATGGTTCTGGTGGATACAGAGCGTTTACGTCGTCCCGCAGGCACGCGGAAAAGGTATCTATCGCGAACTCTCGGCGTTCGTTTGGGCATTGGCCGTTGAGGTGGGCGACGTCTGCGGAATTCGGCTTTATGTCGAGAAAGAGAATCGCACGGCGCAGACGGTTTACCGGCGCCTCGGTATGCACGAAACCGACTACTTAATGTATGAGCAATCTTCACCGAATTACGGAAAGTGAATTCGAAAGAATCGTTCAGGGCATCGTGGACGATCGCGAAACGATCATCAAACACAACCCGCTCGGCACCCGTGAAGAGATATTGCTGTGGATGCTCTCGGCGGTTCTTTTCAGCTACTTAAGCCTCACGGATCTGGAAACGCCGTGCTTCTCCGGTTCGGTGAATGCCAAAACTTATCGCGAGGCGATCGGCTTCATTTTAAGGGATCGGAAGGAAGGAGATTTCGAGCACGAGAAGTATCTAGATGAGTTCGTGGATGTGTGAGAGGTAGATTCGAATGAAAGGGATGAACAAATTGGAAAGTAAAGGCTTGCAGGCAACATGTATTCCGAAAAGGAAAATCTACCATACAAGCCCCTAGCAAAGGCAGTCACATTTCAGCGCTCAGGGACAAAGTTCTGTATGACACGAGCCACAAGACATCGTAACTCTGCAATTTGCGCACGCTGTGATCTCGCCACAGGTAACGCAACACTCCGGCGGCCTCAAACTACCAACCTCTCCAGGCTCCTTCGATTTTGCTTCCGTCAATTGCTCAACTATAGCCACCACTTCGACATTTATAGCTTGCATAACAGACGTGGTCTTGGGCGTTTTCAAAGATACATCCAAGGATTCAACCACTCTAAAAGAACCTTCTGTTCCATCGTTGGATTCGAGGCTTTGCACTCTAACGATGCCGTTTTTCGAATCGAGCACCTGCATAGAGAAGCCGATGATCTGACCGGTTGCATCATTTTTGATCTTAAGAAACCCCTCGCCAATAACACGGGCTTCGATCCATTGACCGCCGGGAAGGGTGAGTTTGACAACTGTGGCCGTTTCCTTCGTTGAAACACTCGCTTTCACTGCAGGCATGAAAACGCCACTTGCCAACAACAATAGCGCGCTAGCCAACCCCGCTTGTATTCGTTTCAGAACGTTCATGGAATGTACTCCTATTTGATGAGGAAGACCCGCAGCATGTGAAGACTTTGAGATGGCGGGCCAGCGAGACACAACAAAGCCAAAGCTAAATATCAATACATCAAGCCTAGCGGAATGGTACCACGCTACCACGGAATGCCAAAATCAACCTTCCTATTCTTTGACCTTATGCACTGCGGGACTGTACTAGGCCACTTGCACTTTGCGAAAATACTACCAGATGAAGTCGGAGACCTTTACCCAAACGCCGTTTCAGCAGAACACACGCGTCGTCTCGTGTGAGAAGACGAATGCCGCGATCTGTGTCGATCCCGGCGAATGGAGCGAGGCGGTTGAGAATTACGTCCGCGACAACGATCTGAAGCTCGTCGCGATCGCACTCACGCACGGGCATCTCGATCACGTAGGCGGCACGTACGCCCTTCACGCAGCGTTTCCCGATGCCGAGATCATCATTCACCCGGACGACGAAGAACTGTATTACGCCTTGCAGAAACAGCCGCTTTTTATGGGAATAAAGCCCGAGCAATTCGCGATGCTTGGTTTGGATTACGCCGCCCCGCCGCAGATCACCCGAAGCTGGCAAGATGCCGAAGTTTTCGAGGTCGGCGAACTGCGGTTCTCCGTGCGGCATTGTCCCGGCCATACGCGCGGCCACATTGTCCTCGCCGAACTTGAAAAGAAGGCTGTCTTTGTGGGCGATTGCCTCTTCGAGAATTCGATCGGACGCACGGATCTTCCCGGCGGCGATCACGAACAACTTCTCGATTCGATCGGGCGCAATATCTTATCGCTCGATGACAGTTTCGAAGTTCATTCAGGCCACGGGCCGGTCACGACCGTCGGTCGCGAACGCACACACAATCCGTTCCTCAACGGTACGTACCAGATCGGCAGAGGTAGATATTTGTAAGGCTATTCGAGTTGGTTTACTGTCGTACTCCCAGTTTATAAACACGAAACAGACCTACGTCGGTTCCGCCATCGCGCTGATACCATCTGTCCACGTTGGCAAGATCGCCCTCCTCTTTTGCGGGCACGACAATGTACGAGAGCTGCGGAACGGTCGCTGTCTCCTTCGTCAATGCAGCAATGAACGCACGAAATTTCGCCGCTTCTTCGCCGATCTCGGCCGGCGTTATCTGCTCGGTTGGATCGGCAAGCTCCGGCAACGCCCGCTCCGAGCCAAAGATCGCGGCCGTCGTCTCGAAAGACTTCATCCTCAGGGCCTTATCGAGATCATCCGGACCGTAGCCGCCAAAATACAGATACAGGTAAAAGAGACGCTTGTTCTCTGCGATGCTTACACCGCCTGCGGACGATAGATGTGCGTTCCAGAGCGGCCGCAGTTTCCCAACGGATGGCGTAATGTCGGCGGTTACGAAATTCGTTGCCGCTACGACCGCTCTGTTGCTCTGAGCCTTTTGTGCTGAAAGACGAAGCGCCGGCATCGACTCGTCTCGAATGAACGCCGCGGCACTCGCTCGCGCTGTTGATGCAGAAACCTCGAAAAGACCCCAGACTCCAGCTATCAAAAGAATGATGGCCGAAAGCTTCGCTGTCGCGGCACTGCCGTCCTTCCCGATACCCACGATCCCGAACAGCACGATCGACGCCGCCATCAGGACGAGATAGTTGCAAATGAAAATCTCGTAGTGTACGGGCTGAAGCATAATGCCCGTAACTACCTGTTGATTCAACAAGATAGCGGGAAGAATAACGAACGAGAGCACCAGAAGCAGCCGCGGATCCGACAAAGCAGTCTTTTTTGACCTTGCAAGCAGAAAGGCTGCTACGCCGACAATAATGCCGACGATCATCACTGGAGATAGGAATATTGGTGCTCGTGTCCGAGTCAAAAGTTGTACGGCATCTAGATCAGACGCCCGGTTCCCTAGCATCACGAAATACGGGATCAACGCTCCAACGGCGATCACGCCTGTAACGGCTAGGCTTTTTGTCATCTGCGTTCGTTCTTCTTTCGCAAAAACGATCGCGAGTGCGGCTAGACACGTCGCCCAGGCCGCTGCCGCCGTCCAAAGATAAAAATACGAAAAAACCAGGATCGCGAACAAAATTCCGGCAGCGGCGGCCCAAGCGAGCCGTTTTGCGGATCCGAAAAGTGAACGGTAGAACGCCAGCGCGAAAACAAAGAAGATCGGGAAGGCAAAACCCGGCTGATACCTTCGCAAGAATGGCAAGAAGTCGAGCAGGACGCTGCCCGTAACCAGATGCCTCAACTCTCCCTGGAACGTTACCGCCGTGCCGAGACACAATACGGCGAGGCCCGCAGCCGCAGAGACCGCCCCGTTCCCGGTCGCCTCTGATAAAAGCTTCGTAACCGCAAGATATGACGCCACCGCGATCGCTCCGATCAGGAAGATAAATGCCGTTGCGACGGAGACGCCGAAGAGGCGCGCTGGAAGAGCCACGGCGTACGCAGGCAGTATTTGTATTGAATAGAGACTTTCTGCATTGCTTGGCGTCTGCAGGAACGGGTCGAATTTGCGCGGACTGCCCTCGATCAGGGCGTTCACATACGCGGAGTATGCAGGCTCGTCATAATTGGACACAAAGTATGTGCCGTTCGTCCCATCGTTCACCCAAGAGATGAATTGAGGATACAGAGCAAGCAGCAAAATTAGTAGCGAACCGACGAACCTGATCTTGCCCGATGTCGAAAGTGTCATAATTCTAGTGTTCTGAAAAAAAGAAATGCCGGACGCTAGTTTACGTCCGGCATTGTGTCTTGGGCAAATTTTGCGCGTTCGGCGCGAACCTATGCGACCGTGATGTCCTTGGATAGATAGACATCCTGGATGGCGTTCAGGAGTTCGACACCGTCCTTCATCGGGCGTTGGAAGGCCTTTCTGCCCGAGATGAGTCCCGTGCCGCCGCCGCGTTTGTTGACAACCGCCGTGCGAACAGCATCGGCAAGATCGCCTGCTCCTTTCGATTCGCCTCCGGAATTGATCAGCCCGCAGCGTCCCATATAACAATTCGCGACCTGATAACGAACGAGGTCGATGGGATTGTCGGTCGTAAGCTTTTCGTAAACAAGCGGGCTCGTCTTGCCATAGCTGCCGTTCTTGTTAAGCGCCGGATAGCCGCCGTTTCGCTCAGGCAGTTTTTGCTTGATAATGTCGGCCTGGATCGTTACGCCAATGTGATTCGCCTGGCCGGTAAGGTCGGCCGAAGTTGCCATATCGCCTTCGGGCGTCTTAAAGGCGGAGTTTCGCAAGTAGCACCAAAGGATCGTAGCCATACCGAGTTCGTGCGCGTATGCGAAAGCTTCTGAGACCTCGGTGATCTGCCGCGTCGATTCTTCGGAACCGAAATAGATGGTCGCGCCGACCGCCGCAGCGCCCATATTGTGGGCTTGCTCAACGGTGCCGAACATCACCTGGTCGAATTTGTTCGGGTAAGTGAGCAATTCGTTGTGGTTCAGCTTTACGATGAACGGGATCTTGTGCGCGTATTTTCGGGAGATCGATCCAAGGATGCCGAACGTGGATGCCACCGCGTTGCAGCCGCCTTCCATCGCGAGTTTTACGATATTTTCCGGGTCGAAATACTGCGGATTCGGAGCAAAGCTAGCTCCCGCCGAGTGTTCGATGCCCTGATCGACCGGCAAGATCGAGAGATAACCCGTTCCGGCAAGGCGGCCATGGCTGTACAGTGCCCGCATGTTCCGAAGTACATTCGGGTTACGGTCGGAATTCATCCAAACACGGTCGATAAAATCGCCGCCGGGAAGGTGCAGATCGTCCTTCGAGATAGTTTTTGATACGTGGTTCAAAAGCGAATCGGCCTCATCGCCGAGCAATTGAGTGATATTTGCGGTCATTATTATTAAAGTCTCCTACATCAAGCGGGAAACATCCCTTCTTAAACGTTATATTTTAGCACAAGGCTCCGGTTTGCCGCACCGCCCGCAGATCGAGTAGGAGTCCTTTAAACCTATACCGCGCGCCTTTTTGTTGCTTTTGGCATCAAATCGAAGATAGAATCGACCGAACCTTTATTTCGCTCCAAAGAGGCCCATCCAGATGAAGAAAATGATCAACACCTCCCACCGCTTCGTCGTGTTCACCTTTTTGCCTTTATTTGTATTCGCCATCCAAACCTTCGCGCAAGAAAAGTGGCGGCCGATCTCGCCTGCTGAATTGCAGATGACAAAGCCCGTCGTCGAACCCGACGCAGACGCCGAAGCCCTGATCTGGGAAGAGCGGCTTGACGACAGCAATAGCGATAAAGTCATACGCTCGACCTATGTGCGAATAAAGATCTTCACGGAACGAGGCCGCGAAAAATTTTCAAAGTTGGATGTCGGATTCATTAAAGGGATCGCAAAGATCAAGGACTTGAGTGCCCGCGTGACGCAGCCGGACGGAAGATCCGTCGAACTTGGCGAAGCTGATATCTTCAAACGGGATGTTGCAAAGACTGAAAGAATAAAGCTGCAAGCAAAGGCCTTGGCATTCCCAAATCTAGCTCCCGGCGTGATCCTCGAATATCAATACACGGAGGTGAATGAAGACATTTTCAATGACAACGGGACACTCGACCTCCAGCTCGACCTCCCTGTCCAGACGCTAAGCTACTATTACAAACCGTTCAGGGGGCGAGAGCCGAAGTACACGCTGCTGAACGTCGATGGCGTAAAGTTCGAAAAAGCGGACAGCGGGTACTACAGGCTGACGAGGACTAACGTCCCGGCCTTTAGGCCGGAGCCATGGATGCCTCCCAACAATGAAGTGCGCCAGCTTCTCAAACTGGAGCAGGGCTGGTACCCAAGCGTTCACTTCGACCTCTCGAAGAGGCAAATTCTGATCTTTAAGAATTCGGGCGGTCGTACAAAGGACACGTATTGGGCAAATTATGCCTCCTAGCAGAAACCGCTCGCTGACGAACTGAACCGCCGGAAAAAGGATTTCACAAAACTGACCCGTGAGGTGGTTGGCGACGCGACAACACCCGAAGAGAAGCTAAGGCGGATCTATGAGTTCTGCCAGACGAGGATCAACAATACTAGCTACGGCTATAACCCGACCAAAAGCGAGATCGACAAGGCATGGGACCAGCGTGTGCTAACAGAGGACGATTTCAAAACTGATAAGCCATTTGCGAATAGCCGCGAGATCGACGCAGTTTTCGGTTCGATGGCGGCTGCAGCAGGCCTTGATCCATGGTATGCGATGATAGGGAGAAGAGATATATCCTTCTTTACTCCGGAGATCAGCGACTCACGTCTATTGTCGAGCCCGACGGTTTGCGTCGTGTTCGGAGGCAGTCCGCATCTTTATATGCCGGGCACCAAGTACCTGCCGTTCGGCATGGTGCCATGGTATTTTGAAGGCGCCGTCGGTATGTACACAGACGGTAAACAATACGGATGGTTTGAGGTGCCGATGAATACGTTCGAAAAGAACGCGACGCGGCGTAGCGGCAAGTTCCGCCTCACTGAGGATGGCACTCTCGAAGGTACCGCGGTCGTAGAATTGACGGGCCAACCCGCATTAGCATATCGGCTTTCACACTTTGATGAAGAACCGCAGGTGAGGGATAGTGCTCTGAAAGCGACCATTCAGCAGCGCATCACCAATGCCGAGATCTCGAATATTTCGATAGAGAACCTAGAAGACACGTCAAAACCCGTCATTCAGCGTTTCACGATCAAAGTGCCGCATTATTCACAGAAGACGGGCAAACGTATGTTCTTTCAGCCGGGATTCTTTGAATACGGGACCATGGCGACCTTTGCAACTTCGGCGAGGAAATACGATATATTCTTCCGATATCCTTGGTCTGAGAACGACTAGATCGAGCTCGTGTTGCCGACCGGCTACTCGCTAGACAATGCTGAGGCCCCGAAGTCCGTCACGGACACGAGCCAGATCGGACACGATGAGGTGACGTTCGACTTTGAAGCCTCGACCGGAAGGATGCTTTATATACGGAAGTTCTATTTTGGAAATAAGAATTTCGTCACATTCAAGGCCTCAAGCTACCATGCCGTGAAGACCTTGTGGGATAGATTCCATATTGCGGATACGGCACTTGTTTCGCTGAAGGCGAACGAGTGAACAAGGCCTAAGGCGCGTATCTGATCGCTCCGTATTTGGAAACGCAAGGTGAATGCCTCCTTTTTTTCATTGCATTCTCTGACGATCTACCTGTAGAATCGGCGGAACAGGACGAATTATCCGACTCCTGCTTTCTAGGCCTTTTTCCGGGCGTACTTAGCTGATCGCAGATAACCGTTTCTCTTTAGATCTGATCAACTAGAGGTCCTACTTTTGATGTTCAATTTATGCAATCCCTCGCGCAGCATTGTCGCATCTGCTGTCATGCTATTGTTCATTTTCTCTGCAAGCGTTTACGCTCAGAAAGCTGTCGAATGGCGGCCGATCGCTCCTGCCGACCTACAGGCAGTAAAACCGGTCGTCGAACCTGACGCCGATGCCGAAGCTCTCATTTGGGAAACGCGGATCGACGACAGTAGTGACGATAAGCTTACTCGCAAGAATTATGTCCGGATAAAGATCTTTACCGAACGCGGACGTGAGAAATTCGCGAAAATGGACATTCCGTACGTCAAGGGATTGACAAAGATCAAAGATATTGCCGCACGCGTCGTAAAGCCGGATGGCATGACCGTCGAACTCGCGGAAAAGGACATCTTCGAACGCGAGGTCGTTCGGGCAAGCGGCATCAAGTTGCGCGCGAAATCCTTCGCCGTCCCGAATATCGAGCCGGGCGTTATCGTCGAATATCAATATCGCGAATCCAATGAAGGCGACAGTTTTATCGGCGGCCGCTTTTATCTGCAGAAGGATGTTCCGGTTCGGGAGCTTGTTTACTACTACAAGCCGTACAGCGGCAAAGAACCCGTTACGCAGATGTACAACGCCACAGGGCAAGGTTTCGTGAAGGATGAACACGGCTTCTTTCGCCTTTCGCGCACGAACGTTCCGGCGTTCAAAGAAGAGCGTTATATGCCCCCGGACGATATGGTCAAGCCGTATTTAACCCTTCTCGACGCAAATGTTTCAGGCTTCGCGACCAATGGCGGCGACATTGCAATAATGAAGCAGGACCGGTCGAACCCGACAAAATATTGGGGGGCGATCGCAGGGATGCGTTCGCTCAGTGTTAGGAGATGGCAAGCCGACGCGGGCGATGTAAAGAAAGTCACCGAGTCTCTCGTCGCCGGCGCCGCGAACCCGGAAGAGAAACTCCGACGCATCTACGATTTCTGCCAAAACCTCAAGAATGCGTCGTACGACCTCTCTGTCACCGATGACCAGTTGAAATCGATCTTGAAACAAACTTTGAAAGACATCGTGAAGGCAGGACCAACCGCATCTGCCAGTGCGGGCCAGATCAATTCGCTTTTCGGCACGATGGCGATCGCCGCGGGATTTGATACTCGAGTGGCATATTCGAGCCGCCGTGACGAGGTCTTTTTTGAACTGAGGATGACCGATCGCAACCTCATCTCTTTCGCAGGCGTCGCGGTCGATGTCGGTGGTGATTTCAGAGTTTTCAATCCCGGGATAAAATATGCGCCGTTCGGACAGCTTCCTTGGTATCGCGAGAATGCTCCCGCCCTTGTAGTGAGCGAGCGGAGCAACGGTTGGCTTATGCTCGGGGTGTCCCCGCATGAAAAGAATCTTTCGAAGCGCACGGCTAACGTCACGCTCGCTGAGAACGGCACTCTTGAAGGCACTATATCCATCGAACTTCATGGTCAAGAGGCGCTGACCTATCGGCTTTCGAATTGGGACGACGAGCCGGCAAAGCGCGAACAGAGCTTGAAGGATTCGATCCTCGCCCGAATGAGCAACGCCGAGATCACGAATATCGCGATCGAGAACTTCGACAACAACGCGAAACCGATCATTCAGCGCTATACGATCAAGGCCCCGAACTACGCGCAAAAAACCGGCAAGCGTATGTTCTTCCAACCCGGTATTTTCGAATACGGCTCGCCTGCAAAATTTGCGAGTGCGACGCGTCAGTATGATGTCGCATTTGCATATCCGTGGTCGGAAAAGGATGAGGTCGAACTCACATATCCCTCGACATTTGCTATCGACAACGGCGAAGCGCCGGGCGGCGCTGATGCCGGTGAGATCAGCAAGGACGTGATCAAGATCAACACGGATCCATCCGCGTCCAAGATCAAATATTCGCGTGACTTCTATTTCGGGAATGCCGCAAATCTAGTCTTTAACGTATCGGCATACGGGGCTGTCAAAGAGCTCTGGGATATGATCCAAAAGAACGACACGGCAACCCTTTCCATCAAGCAGAAATAGTGTTTGGAGAAGCAGTTATGAAATTTTTCACCCACTCACGCCAAAACTTTGTCGTTTTTGCGATCCTCATTCTCTGCCTCGCGAGCTCCGTGTTCGCCGCAGATGCTCCCGATTGGGTGGTGCAGGTCGCAGGCAGCAACATCCCGACGTATGACGTAAAAAACATTCCCGCCGTCGTGCTGCTTGATGAGTACGTGGTTTCCGTCGATTCGAACGGACGGATATCGACAACTTCGCGTTATGCGATCAAGATCCTCACGAACGAAGGCCGCCGCCTTGCTATCGCACGAGGTTTCTATCTTACGACCGGGAGCAAGATCGCCGACATCGACGCGTGGCTTCTGCCGCCGGACGGCAAGGTGCAGAAATTCGACAAAAAGTCGGTCATCGATATGGTGGACGACCCGGATGACATCTATAACGAAGGTCGCGTAAAGGCGATCAATGCATCAGACTCGGCCGTCGTCGGCGCAGTTTTTGCTTATTCGGTAACGACCGAGGAATCACCTCTTTTTTATCAAGATCAGTGGGCATTCCAGGGCCGGCTTCCCGTCTTGCGCGGTCGATATTCGCTTCAGCTTCCGTCGGGCTGGACGGCATCGAGCGTGACGTTCAACGCGCCCGATATCAAACCGCAAGTGTCAGGTTCGACCTACACTTGGGAAATGAACAACCTCAAGCCGATCAGTTGGGAACCAATGAGCCCTTCGGTCGAAAATCTGGCCCCGCGAATAGCGGTAAATTACGGCCCTCCGGACGCAAAAGGCCGGTCGTTCCCGGACTGGAAGTCCGTCTCGACCTGGGCGACGCCGTTCTACGATTCGCAGGTCATCGTCGATGACAATGTCGCCGCAAAGGCACGCGAACTCACCGTTAACGCCAAAACCGAACTTGAGATCATCCAGGCGATCGGAACTTTTGTGCAGAACTTGCAGTATATCTCGATCGACATCGGCGTCGGCTACGGAAACGGCTACAAGCCGCGGCCGTCTTCGGTCGTGCTCGCACGCGGTTACGGCGATTGTAAGGACAAGGCGAATCTGATGCGTGCGATGCTGAAGGCCGTGAAGATCGATGCGTATCCTATCGTGATCTACAGTGGCGACCCTGATTTCGTCCGTGAGGCGTGGCCTTCGCCCAAGCAGTTCAATCACTGCATAATCGCCGTTAGAGTGGACGACGCGACCAAATCGCCCGCAATTCTTACTGACCCAAAACTCGGCCGCCTGCTGATCTTTGACGCGACCGATTCTTACACGCCTGTCGGCGATCTGCCCGACTATTTGCAGAACAGTCTCGCGGTCATCATCGCGGGCGATAACGGCGGCCTTCTGCGTATGCCGCTCTTGCCCGGCGACGAGAATAAACTCGAGCGGACCCTTGCTTTGAGCCTCAGCCCCGCGGGCGATCTGAAGGGCAATATTCGTGAGTTTGCAACCGGTCAGACCTCGACTCTGCGTCGCACCGAATTTCGACGTGAATCTGCAAGCGAATACAAAAAGGACCTCGAACGCTGGCTCACACGGGCTTCGACGGCTGCTCAGCTGATCGACTACAAGACGAACGACGCATTCGCCAACGCTGCATTCGACCTGAACATTGATTTCACCGCGCCAGCCTACGGGCAGTTGATGCAGAGCCGTCTGATGACCTTCAAACCGGCATTCGTCGGCCGCCGCTCCGGCACGGCGTTCAGCGAAACAAAGCGTACCGCACCGATCTCGCTCGATGAGACGACCGTGATCGAAATCGCCACTTTCGATCTGCCGTCAGGCTTTGTCGTCGATGAAACACCCGAACCGCTCGACCTGAAGACGGAATTCGGCACATACCGCACGAGCTACGAGGTCAAGGGCCAGCAACTCGTATATAAGCGGCACTATCAAACAAAACGCACGCTCATCCCGGCCGAGAAGTACGCCGAGGTTAGTGAGTTCTACGGAAAGATCCGCGACGCCGAACAATCGCCCGTCGTCCTAGTCAAGCAGTAGCGATAGCGACTGGGGTTTGTCGCCGAAGGTGACGAGTCCCCTCTCGGGGACCTAGCGGAAGGCCACTCAACATTTTTCGTATGTTTCGCGCCTTTCGTGGTGGGCTGCCTTTCCTTCAGCACCCTCTGTGGTCTCTGTGTGCTCTGTGGTAAATATCAACCTCGATCTTTCTGCCATCCGGATCACTGAAACGTGAAGCTTCTGACAAAAAGAACCCGGTTGCTGATGCTCCCGGGTTCCTACAAGTGGGGGTGATCGGTGTTTACTTCGAGACCGGGTTGCCGTCGGTATCGAGCAAGGTTATCGGCATATTCAGCTCTTTGAGCCTCGGCTCGATGACAGAGCGGTCGCCGACGATAACGATCGCCATCTTCGAAGGATCAAGGTACTTGTTCGAAACGCCTTCGACATCCTTGAGCGAGACGGCACCGACCTTCTTGATGTAATCGTTGAAGTAGGTGTCCGGCAGGCCGTAGGTAACGAGTGCCGAAAGCTGGCTCGATATCGCCCCAACGGTTTCAAAGCCGCTCGGGAAACGTTGGATAAGCTTCTGCTTGTTGATGTCGAGGTCACGCGTCGTAACGGGGATCGCACCACGCATACCGCCGATCTCTTTAAGAAATTCCTGAACCGCCTCTTTGGTCGAAACGATCTGGATCTCGCCGGAAGCAACGAACGGGCCTGCGGCACGCATCGTCGAGAAACGGCTGTACGCCCCGTATGTGTAGCCTTTGTCTTCGCGTAGGTTCTGGAACAGCCGTCCGGTCATACCGCCGCCGAGGATCGAGTTTATGATCTGAACGGGGTAGTAATCCGGATCGGTACGCGAGATGCCGACTTCGCCGATCATAACGGACGACTGCGTCGCACCCGGTTTATCGACGAGGTAGATGCCCGGTTCGGCGGACATCTTCTGATCGGCAACCTTCACGGCGTTTACATCGCCCGCTTTCCAATTAGCGAATGCCTTCTCAAGCTGAGGTTTGACCGAAGCAAGAGTTACGTCGCCGACGACAATAAGCGTCGCATTATTCGGCTTGTAGTTCGCGGAATAGAATGCGGCGAGATCGTCACGCGAGAGTCCTTTGATCGACTCTTCGCTGCCGCCGAGTTCGCGTCCATAAAGCTGGCCGCCGTAAACGACCTTGTTGAACGCACGGTTCGCGATCGACTGTGAATCCGCTTTCCGTTGGAGGAAACCGGTCATCATACGCCGTTTCATCGTATCGAAATCGCCCTGCGGAAATGCGGCGTTGGTAATAACGTCCGTGTAAATGCCCAACGATTGCGGCAAGTTCTTTGTCAAGGTCGTCAAAGAGACATTCGTCGAATCCCAGTTGGCGTTGGCGCCGACCGATGCACCGATCGACTGAAGCTCATTTGAGATCTGAAGGGAAGAACGCGTCTTTGTTCCCTGGCTGAGCATCGACGCGGTCATCGACGCAGCCCCCGACTTTGCGGGATCTTCGGCAGATGCACCGCCGTCAACGACGAGATTCATCGAGACGATCGGGAGTTCGTGATGCTGGACGACCCAGATGTTCAGCCCATTCGCGAGCTTCGACTTCTCGATCGCGGGAAGCGTGAATTTCGGATCCGTTGCGCCTTTCGGCAGAGCAGCGTCCTGCTTTGCGATCAAAGCGAGGTCCTTCTTCTTGGTCTCGGTCGATGTCGGTTTGTCTGCAGGCGCCGGCGGAGGCGGCTGCTTGGCCGGTACGTAGGTCATCACGACGCGGTTCTTCGTAAGGTATTCGTCGGCGACGCGCTTTACGTCAGCGGGCGTAACCTTTGAGTAACGATCGAGATCCTTTTGAAAGTAATTCGGCGTATTCAGATAGCCCGAATAATCGGCGAGCTGAGCGCTCTTGCCGAGAACGGTCTGAAGTCCGTAGATCGCACTCGCTTCACGGCCGGCTACGGCACGTTTTACTTCGTCGGCAGATACGCCGTCCTTCTGGATCCTTTCGAGCTCGGCGTTGACCGCCGCTTCGATCTCGTCAAGAGACTTGCCAGGACGCGCCGTTGCGTTGATCTGGAATTGACCGCCGATTTCGCTTGCTGAGTTGAATGCAAAGATCGACTGAGCAAGTTCTTTACCGTAAACAAGTTCGCTCTGGAAGCGCGAACCGCGGCCGGACGAAAGAATGCTCGAAAGAATGTCGAGCGGGGCCTCGTCCTTGTGATACATACGTACGCCTGGCCACGTGATCGCCCTGCGTTCGAGTCTTGCGAAAGGATCTTCGTAACTCTGGCGGATCGTCTCCTTAAGCTGCGGCATCGGCGGGTTCGGACGCTCGATCGGAGCGCCGGCTTTGAAAACGCCGAAGTACTTCTCGATCCAGACGCGAGCCTGCTTTTCGTCAAAATCACCGGCGAGAACAAGCACCGTGTTATTCGGCACGTAGTACTGATTGAAGAACGATTTAATGTCATCGAGCGATGCCGCGGAAAGATCCGCCATCGAACCGATGACAGAGTGATGATACGGATGATCGACAGGATAAATGATCTCGTCGATGCGTTCGCTCATCGTACCGTACGGCACGTTATCAACACGAAAACGCCGTTCGTTCTTTACCACGTCGCGCTGGTTATCAAGCTTTGCCTGATCCATCGCGGGCAAGAGATTGCCGAAGCGGTCGGCTTCAAGATAAAGCACACGCTCGAGGAAGTTCGACGGTATGACCTCGAAATACCACGTGCGGTCCTCATTGGTCGTACCGTTGACGTTGCCGCCGAGTTCATCGACCGCCCGCCATCCGTCAACATAATTCTTCGAACCCTGAAACATCATATGTTCAAAGAGATGGGCAAAGCCCGTACGGTGTTCGGCTTCGTTCTTCGAGCCCACGTGGTACCACATATTCACGGCGACCACGGGCGTCGAACGGTCCTGATGAAGAATGACGGTAAGGCCGTTCTTCAGCTTATATTCTTTAACGTTGATCGGCGGGAGCTTAATGTCCTGCGCGAACAGCCCAAGCGGCAAAAGCATAACCGCTAGGGCGAGTAGGATTGCGAATTTCGGGGTTCTCATAGTAAGAATCGGTCCTTATTTGGTTTTTCGTTGCTGATATTTTCGACTTTACATCTGCTCTGCTAAGGCGCGCAAAAGGTATGAGCCGAATTCTCGAAACGTGTATGGTTTTACGCTTCTGGCGGGCGCGAAGTTTCAACCTTGGCAAGGGCAGCGACCTTCTCGCGTTTTGAAATGACGACGCCGCCGGGCTTTTCCACCGTAACGGCGAACATCGAGGGGTTCTTCGCGGCAAGCTTTGCGTCGATCGGGATGACGACCGTGCCGTCGGACGAGATATTAAAGGTTCCGCCGTCGATCGGCGTCTTGTCGCCTTGATTCTCCTCGAAGATCCAAAGCTGATAGGTGGACGCTTGCGGCTCATTCTTCGGCAAGCCGCGAAGCATCACATAACCCTTTTGCTGTTTGTCGCTCCAGACAACGTCGCCCGAGACATTCGCCATGTCGCCCGTCTTCGCTGTCGGAGCCCATTTTGCGACGGTCATTCCCGGTTCGGTCATCATTTTGTCGTGAGCTTCGGCAGGCGTCATGGGCGTGGGCGTTGCTGTCGGCGGCGGATTTTGGGCGACCTCGGTTACGCCGAAACGCGTCATCGAAAGGTTGATCCCAAGGGCGAGAACTGCGCCGGCGGCGACGGCCCAGCCGAGCCAAGCGAATATCGGCGTCCGGCGTTCCGCAGCGGTCGGAGTGTCCGGCTCAGGCTTCACGACATTCGCTCCGACGATCTCCGTTGCATCAGCCACGATCTTTGCGCGTAGATGGGTCGGCAGTTCATCCGTTGCTTCGAACTCCGAAAGCAGGACTGCCGCAGCCGCAAGATCGAATGAATCATCGTCGCTTCCCTCGAGCGCGGCTAGCTGACGGGATTCGGCAGAACTTATCCCTTCGGTCGCTTGTCGGGTCAGAAGGTCGAGCAATAATTCGCGGTCTTTCTCGTTCATATCGCAGCCTCCTTTTGCCCGCCAAACTCGAGCATACTGCCAAGTCCTAAAGCCTCTCGGACGCGCAGAAGTCCGCGGCGTGCATGCGTCTTTACGGTGCCGAGCGGGATGCCCGTCAGATCTGCGATCTCCTGATGGGACATTCCGTCAACGATCGAGAGCCGCAGTACCTGCTGCTGCTCGGGCCGCAAGGCTCTCATTGCTTCCGCCGCCTCGTTAGCTTCGACGTTGACCTCGATGGCCTTGTGTCCTCGGTCGCCCGGCTCCTGGACCATATCCTCTATCGGGTCGGTTGAGATCCGCCGGCCGGAGTGTCTGATCCTGTCAATTACGCGACGCCTCGTGATCATCGCAATGAACGTCGCTTCGGAAGCGACTGTAGGGTCGAAGCGGCCCGCATTCTTCCAAACGTCGATGAACGCCTCCTGCACCGCATCTTCCGCATCTGCCTCGTTCGCCAAAAGCTTTCTGGCGATCGAGTACACAAGTCCGCCGTAGGAATTGAGACAATCCTCGACCGCGTTCCTGTCGCCGGTTGCGATGCGTTTTAGGATAGATTCAGGCAATCTCGTCTTCTCTACAAGTCACGCACTAAAACGTGCATGGCAGCCACGAACGCCAATTCGGCCGTGAATGGCGTTATTCTTCTATTCGTTCGGGAGGCGGCAACGGTTTCGAAATGAGTGAGGCAACAAAAATAATGAATAAAAAGGAGCTTGAGAGAGCCGAAAGCAGGCAAAATTGGCAAAACGCACCGATTAAAGCCGCTTGAACATAGATTAGCCAGGCGGAAAAGAGCGCCATCAGCGTCGCAAGAAGGCCGTAGATCAGCCACATTCCGCGACGTCCAAATAGAGCCATTGATGCAAATATCAGTGCAAAAATGTAGGCAGCCGCTCCGAATATAGCAAGCGGAAGGCCCGCGACCTCGGCATATGCGCTCGTCAAGACCATCTCGCAGCCTTCCGTAATGCTGCAAGGGACAGGCTCGGCCGTGTAATGATGGATAGTTAGATAGACCGAATCAAAAAGGCCCGCGAGCGCGACGATAACCGCCGCGGCCGCGAGCCACTTTTTGGGTACGAAACGTATCACTTGTTTACTTCCGAAGCAGGTTTCTTTGTTTCAGATGCGTTCGAATTCGCCGCGGAGTTCGATTCCGGCGCAGCGTTCGCAGCGACAGGGGCGGCGGGCTTTGCCTTAGCAAGCTCGGCGTCGATCAGCTCTTTCAAGCCAGAAACAGTTACTTTATTCGGCGGAACCGCAACGTTATTTAGAAACACGGTCGGTGTCGAATTGATCCCGATCGCGTCGCCTCGTTTCAGATCGAGATCGACACGCTGCTTTGCCGGAAGGCCGACGGCGTCGTTTTGCCACTGATCGATATTAAGCCCGATCTTTTCAGCGTAGCCTTTCCAGAGAGACTTGTAATTCGGGTTCGCGGACCATTCCTTTTGGTTCGAATAGAGTTCGCGGGCCATCTCGAAGAATTTGCCCTGCATACCGGCGGCTTCGGCCGCAACGGACGCTTCGTATGTCTTGTCGTGAGCTGGTATTTTAAGCGGGAAGTTCCGATAGACGAAGTAGATGCGGCTACCGTACGCATTCTTTATCTCTTCCATTATCGGGTAGGTCAGCGAGCATGTCGGGCATTGAAAATCCGCGAATTCCTCGATCGTAACGGATGCTGACGGTGAGCCGGCGGCATTCGGAGGCGTCGCTCCGGGAGGCGCTTCAGCCGGGATTCCTGGAGTTTTCGCCGGAGTCGGCGTCTTCTTCGCGTTCGAATTACCCGCCGTATTCGAACACGAGGCCGCAAATAGCGAAGTTATCAAGATTGCGATCAAGGCCAACGGTAGGCCGATTCTGGATCTGTTTGTTCTCATTGTTTATCAGTTAAAAAACTTATCTTACAGCCCGAATACGATTTTGCGAGGCAGAAGGTTTTTCGAGCGCCTTGAGCGTGGCATCGACCTTCGCCGCAATACCTTCGGCATCAAGGCCGTATTGGCCGAGCAAAACCTTTTGATCGCCGTGAGTTACGATCTCGTCCGGGACGCCGAGACGTGCGACCTTGACGGAATCCTGCAGTCCGTTCTCTTCAAGCAATTCGATGACGGCCGAACCGAATCCGCCCGCCAAATAACCTTCTTCGACAGTTACGATCGCTTCGTGATCCGCTGCCGCCTTTAGGATAAGCTCGGCGTCGAGCGGTTTGACGAAGCGGGCGTTGATGACCTGAACTTTGATGCCCCGAGCGGCCAAAATGTCCGCTGCCGCGAGCGATGGATGCGCCATCGAGCCATAGGCGATTATCGATGCGTCCGCTCCTTCACGCAGGACTTCGCCGCGGCCGATCTCAAGTTTCTTTGGAAATTCCGAGATATCGACGCCGACGCCATTCCCACGCGGATAACGAAGCGCCGCAGGGCCGGGATGTTCGATAGCGGTCAGCATCATATCACGCATCTCAGCCTCATCTTTTGGAGCCATCAGCACGATATTCGGATAGCCGCGAAGATATGCGATGTCGAGAAGGCCGTGATGCGTCGGCCCGTCCGCACCGACAATTCCCGCGCGATCCATCGCGAAAGTTACATCAAGATCTTGAAGGCAGACGTCGTGGATGACCTGATCGAACCCACGTTGCAAGAATGTCGAATAGATGGCCGCGACGGGCTTTAAGCCTTCGCAAGCCATTCCAGCACAGAATGTTACAGCGTGCTGCTCGGCGATACCGACGTCGAACGAACGCCGCGGAAATTTCTCAAGCACCTTGTCGATCCCCGTACCGTCCGGCATGGCGGCAGTAAGCCCGACGATCCTTTCGTCGCGCTCCATCAACTCGCACATCGTTTCGCCAAAAACTTGCGTATAGCTCGGCGGCGCGGTCTTTGTGGATTTGTAAGGAAGGCCGGTTTTCGGGTCGTACGGCCCGGTTGCATGATACGCGTAGTAATTCTTCTCAGGATTCGGAAAGCCTTTGCCCTTCTGCGTGATCGCGTGAACGATCACCGGCCCGTCATCGACCTTCTTTGCCTCTTCGAGCGCTTTGACGAGCATCGCGACGTTATGACCATCAACATAACCGATGTATTTGAAGCCGAGTTCGTTAACCAGCGCACCGGGCAGCACCGCCGCCGCGATCGCATCTTTGACCGATTTTGCAGCGGCACGAAGCTTGTCGCCGATACCGGGAACGCTTTGGAGGGCGTCGCCGATGCCCTCTTTCCAATCGTGATAGCTCTGCGCTTCTTTGATGCGGTTGAGGTATCGGCTCAAGGCGCCGACCGCCGGAGCGATCGACATCTCGTTGTCATTCAGGATTACGATCAGGCGGGACTTTAGATGGCCGGCCTGATTGACGGCTTCCATTGCCATACCGCCGGCGAGCGAAGAATCACCGATCAACGCACAGACGTGAAAATCCTCTTTCTTGATATCGCGGGCAACCGCCATTCCAAGTGCGGCCGAGATCGACGTTGAGGCGTGGCCAGCACCGAACGTGTCGTATTCGGATTCGTCCCGACGCAGAAAGCCCGAAATTCCGCCCGGCTGCTTGATAGCCTTTAGAGCTTCGCGGCGGCCTGTAAGGATCTTGTGCGCATACGCCTGATGCCCTACGTCCCAGACAAGGCGATCCTTCGGCGTCTCAAAAACGTAGTGCATCGCGACGGCTAGTTCGACCGCGCCGAGACTCGCGCCTGTGTGTCCGCCGATGAGCGAACACGTGTCGATAATGTATTGTCTTGTTTCGTCCGCGATCGCCTGCAGGTCCTCGATACGATACTGCCGCAGGTCGGCGGGCGAATTTATTTCATCTAAAAAACCCATGAAAATATAGAAGCGCTAACCTTCTAAATTTCGCATTTAGAGCC
>DAORTR010000003.1:0-43394 GCA_035432765.1 Pyrinomonadaceae bacterium | reverse complement strand
CGAGATCATCGACGCAGGATAAAAGACCGGCGACGCGATCATCCACACTTGCAGAAAGAACGGCACGGCGAATTTCACATCGCGAAAGCGCACGTTCAACGCCGAGAGCAAAGTTCCGACCGACGCCGCAAGCACGACCGCAAGCAGCATAAAGACCGGCACAAGCAAGATGGCCGCACCGAGCGTTGATCTGTAATAGATCATCAGCACGGCGAGCACAGCAATGCTGAAAACAAGGTCAAAAAGCGCAGCAAGCGTCGCCGCAAGCGGAACGATCAGTCGCGGAAAATATACTTTCGTGACCAAGTTCGTATTGTTCACAAAGCTGTTGCTTGCCATCGAGACGGCGTTCTGCACGAATAGCCAAAGCGTCAGCCCCGTCATTGCAAAGAGCGGATATGCGATGTCGCTCGTATCGAATCTCGCCCACCCGCTGAAGATAGCCGTAAAAATAACGGTCGTCAGAACTGGCTGCAATACCGCCCACGCGATGCCGATCAGCGTCTGCTTATAGCGGATCTTGATATCGCGAAGCGTGAGGAAATAGAGCAGTTCGCGTTGGCGCCAAATTTCAGCGGCACCGAGTCGCAGACGCGATCCGGCGGGCGTGATCTGTGTGATGTCGGTTGCGGCCATCAGCTAGATTTTACAGGAGTTCGCGAATATTGCCGTATCGCGATTTGGCAGATGCGCGGCGGCTCGCCCGCTGAGCGTCAAAAAGACGACGCGGAGCTGCGATACGGATCGCATCAAGCGCCCGTTCGGCAAGCGATGCGGCACCGCGTCTGTTCGTCCACATCGCTCTTGCGGCACGGCCGCGGCTTCCCGTTCGGTTGAAATGCCTCGCGGCGGCATAACGCAATTTCGTCTGAAGTTCGGCGATCTCTTCGTCCGAGAAGGGCAGCAAGTCTCGCAGCCTTTCCTGTGCCGCCAGCCATTCATCGACCATCAGGCCGAAATCATCGCTGGTGTTGCGTCCGTGCTGCCGCCATGCCGCAAGCACCTGCTCGTTCCTCGCAAATTCGTGCCCCGCGGCAAGCCGTAAATAGAGTTCGTAATCTTCGAGTTTCGAACTCTCGTTCCAAGGGCGTATCCCGAGAACGTCGCGCCGATAGACCACGCCCGGACTCGAAAATATCCCGCCGGCCATAAGCGTCGGCAGCATATCTCCGTCAGCGAACGCGGTCCAATTGTCCGTGCGGTCGAAGATATCACCTTTCTCGTCAATGACATATACGTGCGAAAAAGCGAGCGCGGCCTTCCTTCGCTTTTCGAGCAGATCGACCTGCACTTCCAAAAAATTCGGCAGCCAAATGTCGTCCGAGCCGAGATACGCGAAATATTTCAAGTCCGCATAAGAAACCGCCTCGTTCAAGGTTGCTGAAAGGCCGCGGTTCCCGCGCGAGACGAATTCTGTCTGAAAAGGCGCGTCTTTGAGAACCTTTTCGATGACCTCGACCGAGCGGTCCCGAGAGCCGTCGTCGATCACAAGCAGCTTTGTCGGCGGCAGCGTCTGGCGAAAGATCGAACGCAGGCATTCTTCGACGAACGGTTCGTGATTGTATGATGGAACGGCGACGAAGACCGCCTTGTCACTTTGCGTTTGCATTCTTCTTGATCCGCAAAAGAATGTAAACACATTTAGGGCGTAAAGTCATATTATTTTCAAGATTTTAGGAACCGGCATCTTACGTGAAGATCTTAAAATATCTCGATACATTGGATCGCGGCGGCGCCGAGATGCAGGTGCTTGATATTTGCCGGAACGCGAGGCGTTTCGGGCTTGAGATAACGCTTGCAACGCGCGGCGGCACGCTCGAACCTGAATTCGACGCAGCGGGTATCGAGATCATCCGTCTTGAACGGCGTTTTCCCATCGACCTAAAACTCGTCGCCGATCTGAGACGCATCATCAGCGAGCGTTCTATCGACGTTGTTCACGGTTATCAATCGGTCGATGGGATGCATCTGCATCTTGCGGCACGCTCGATGAAGACAGTTCGCAAAGCACTTAGCTTCCAAGGGTTCGTGCAGGATGCGAAGAATCGTCTCGTCGCAAAATTCTTAACTTCGCGCGTCGATGCAAATATCGTCGTAAGCCGCTGGCTGCAGGATTGGCTTGCCAAAGAGCGGGGCTTGCGGTTCGGCGGCAACACACACGTCATCTATAACGGAGCCGATCCCGAGCGACTGCTCCCGTCGGGAAGTTCGATCAAGGAAGAGCTTGGGTTGCGAAACGATATAAGGCTTATCGGTATGGTCGGGAATTTTTACCGGGACGCACGCAAAGACCAGATGACGGTCGTAAAGGCCGTAGGCGAAATATTCAACGAGGTCAAGGATGTGCACTGCGTTTTTGCGGGAAAAGTAGAGCCTGGTGCGGAGAGAAAATTCGAAGCGTGCAAGGAGTTCGTCCGTTATCGGGGAATCGCGGACCGCGTACATTTCCTCGGCGGGCGAAGCGACGTACCCGACATTCTTTCCGAGCTTGAAGTCTTTATTTTCTCGTCGCTTCACGAAGGCCTGCCGGTCGCGATCTCCGAAGCGATGCTCGCCGGAGTACCGATGGCGGTCTCGAATATCGGGCCGCATCTTGAGGCAACTATGAACGGCGAGTTCGGGCGAATATTCCCCGTAAAAGATCATAGGGCGCTTGCCGCGGCCGTCATCGATCTGCTCGGCAATAAAAAAGCTGCGGACGATCTTGCTTCAAAAGCACGATCGCACGCAGCGGCAAATTTCAGCATTGACGCACATCTCGCAAGCCTTGTGCGTCTATATCAACAGATTCGATAGCGAAAAGAGAGACCGTCTCGCTATTGCCTCTGAAACTCAGGTGAACCGAGAACCAAACTTACTACCTTGAATATCTCCGGATCGCCGGAGGCTGGAAGCAGCAACGAATTCTTGTTCTTCTTCCCTTTCGCCTGCGGCCCTGCAATGTCATTCGCTGCCTCGGGGTCTGCGGATTCCTCCGGCACATTTTCAGGCGCCTTCACGTCGGGCAGCGGTTGACTCAACTGCTTTGCAAGACTCGCCCGCGTCGCGGACCGTATGTCGCCGTCGAGGATCTTGTCGATCGCAGCATCGAGCATCGCCTGCTTCGTCGCGCCCGCAAATGTCTGCAAATTGACGCGCGTTCCCGGAACGCGATTGCTCGAAAGCGCAACGGCAAAGTTTAGCCGTTCGAGCAACGCCCCCGTATTCACCCAATCTTCGGCGAGGTCAGGATAGCCCGTCGGAGCCTGATAACCGTAGGGAACTTCGCCGAGCTTTTGAAGCATCGCGTAAATTCCGCGGCCGCCGTTCGTGTCGCCGCCAAGCGCTCGGATAGAACTCACCGCAAGCTCGAATGGCGACTTGATCTTTGCGCGGTAATTCACCGGCGCGTAGAATTCCGGGTCGGTAAAGATCGCCCGCAGCGTCGTCTTTATATCGCCGTGCGATTTGTGAAAAGCAGCCGCGATCCGCCCGACGAACGCGTCACTCGGCGTATCGCTGACAAACTTGATAGCGAGCTTTTTTGCGATGAATTTCGCCGTCGCATCGCTATTGACGAGAATATCGAGAACCTTCAGGCCGTCCTTCATTCCGCCTTCGTCGATGGTCTGGCCGAGCACCGTCTTCGGCCCTTTCTCATGCCAATTCGCGTTGAAGTAGAACTGTCCGCTCTTGACGTCGTCCGGGACGCCGACTGCCCTCTGAATGCGCGCAAGCCGCTGATCTTCGCTGCCCTTGATCTCGGCTGCAGCAACCTGTCGATAACCTAGCGGATCGGCTATCGTCCAGCCGGTAAAGCATTTGGCGACCTCGATGATGTCCTGCTGCGTGTAACCGCCGTCAACGCCGAGCGTGTGCAGTTCCATCAGCTCGCGTGCGTAATTTTCATTGATGCCGCGGCTGCGCTGCTTCTTCGGCTGCTTATTCTTTTGGACGTTCAGTTTTTCAAATTGGCGAAGCTCGCGGTCTGTGTTCGTGCCGTACCGCTCGAGTTGCCGTTCACGCTGCATTGGCGAAATGCGGCCGTCGAGCCGGTCATTCATTCGGCGGTCGTTGAAACGCGGACGCCGGTCAACTCTCGGCTGAACCTGCTTCGGGCGAACGGCAAGCTGCGAATTCGGCGACATTGACTGGAAGTTATCGAGATAGAAAAGCATCGCCGGCGACTCGGCAGTTCCGATCAGGAGATCCTTGAAATTACCGAGCGCGTTCTTTCGCAGAACGTCGCGTTCGTAGCTCGGGATGAACCAGCGTACCGCTGCTTTTCCGGCAAAGACATTGAAGTGGTTCTGCCAAAAATCTACCATCACTTCCTGAAGCTGACGTTCGGAATAGACAGCTCGCATTACGCGGTTCGCGACGATCTCGGGCATGATCTGGCCCGCAGGCTTCAGGTTGTATTGGCGATAGATCTCGCGGAGCTGTTCCTGCCGCGCTTTTCTGTCGGCCGCAGCGGCTTCCTCGGCCTTTTCGCTCGGCATCGCTGCCGCCGCGCCGTCGGCAGATGTGTTTTGGGCGGGTTGCTGTGCCTTTTTGCCGCCGTCGAGCGACCGTAAAAGCGCGCCCGGATTCGGATATTGCGCAAAAAGTTCTTCGGTCGAAAGCTTCGGAACTGCGAGCCGGTCGAATTTCACTTCCGCCGCAGAATCGTCGATCGACGCCGGATCGAGCTGCTGCTCGATGTATTTCTTGATCCCCATCGCCTTGACGCGTTCAACGTCGCCAGGACGCGCGCCGAACCCAAGCCGGTTGAGGACGTGAATGATCTTTTGGTCCTCGCTGAGCGGGTCTTTAACGCTGTTGCCGCTGTCGGGAAGCGCGAATGCCGGAGCCGCAAATGCTGCAAGCACAATAATTACGGTCACTTTCCTTGCCGTCTGAAGATGTCGGATCATATAGAACTCCAATCAATGCGAAATTAAAATGCCGCGATGCCCGTCGGGCAGCATACTCTGCCGACTTAGACGCGTCCCGCGACCGTTTAGCCGAAAAAAGGATCTCGATCCGCCGCTCGTCGACAGGCTTGAATTTCGAGTTCGGACAACAAGCGGATGCGATACGTGCATCAAATATCTTGCGCAATTCCTGCCGATTTCGGCTAGAATTGTGTTTCAATGAAGTTTCTGCTTCGAAGAATGTTATGAAAAAGACGCTACTTTCCCTAGCAATGCTCATTGCCGCCGCTGTGGTTCTCTCGTCAACCGCCGCCGCGCAGAGCGAAACGTTCAGCGACCCGAACGTTGACTATACCTTTGTGCTTCCGGATGCGAAATGGCGAAAGACCGTTACGCCTTCGGCGACCAATCCGAACGTCGAATATGTTTACGGCGACCGCGTCTTTGGTAGATTCGAAGTGCGGAAGATCAACGCGCCTCAAAGCGAGATGCTTGCCGACGTCGTTCGCGACGAAGACCAGAAGCTCCAGTTCCTTATGGGCTACGCGCCTGGAAAGCAGGAGAATTTCTCGGGCAAACTTCGCGGCGTGATCTACAATTTCGAGTTCGTCAAAGGTGGTCGTCCGATGGTCGGAAAGTTCTATTTCCTGCGTGACGGCGATGTCGTTTACGTTCTTCGATTCGAAGGGCGAAAGGACAGCCTGAATTCCATTCAGAATCAGACCGATTCGATCGCCCGCACCTTTGCGATCAGATCAAAGTCTAATTAGACGTAACATTCACCTTTGCCCCGTCGGGCAAGATAAAGCCGGTCTCTGCGACATTGCCGAGATCGGCTTTTTTGACGCGTAGTTTCTCGAACGCTGCATTGTCGAGCGTCGTCAGCATCTCGACCTCAAAGCGCTCGCAGATCGAAAGGAAATTCCACGCCGTCTGACCGTTGACGCGATAGTCTTCGCAAAGTTTTTGGGCGAGGGCATCGCTATTTTCCGCGTCGAACCAATCAAGAAAGTCTGCACGTCCCGCGCCTTCCGCACATTCTGCGATGAGAATGATCCGGCCGCCGTCGCGGCAAGCACGGGTAGCCGTATCGAGAGCTTTGTGTGCCTGTATGAGGTTGATGTCGTATGGCGATCCGCCGCAGGAAGCAACGACGAGGCTGCGTTTTTCCGCGATCGTGATCGAAGATCCTGCGGCGACCGCTTCAGAAGCCGCAAGGTGTGACGCCGCCAGATCGCCGCAAAAGACGTCCGTAACCTCACCCGCATCGTTCACGATCGTCGAAATATTGAACACGTTCTTGATGAATTTTGCGGCCTCTAAGAACGCTTCGTGAACCGCGTTTCCGGCAAGAAGCCCCGGGCCGACGCCTTCGCGGCGAGACCGGCTTTGGCAGTCGAACGCAAGCCGATGAGTCGTCTCGATCGTGCGTTCCGACGCAAGGCCCGGACAGATCAGCTTTCGCCCGCCCGTAAATCCCGCAAAATAATGGAACGTAACGGCGCCGATCGCGATCACGTGGTCACTGTCGATGAGCGCTCCATTCAAACTCACGCTGATGCCGCCGCTCGTCTCTCCGACAACTGCGAGATTCGCGATGCCGCTTGCGCGGTGGTCGATCGTACGAATTCGCTGGGTGATAAAAGGCGTGAGGATCTCGTTGCGTTCGTTTGGCGTTACCGACCGATGAATGCCGGTTGCAAAGATGATCGAGATCTCGTGCGGCATTGTCCCGTTCGCGATCAGTCGTCGAACAAGTAAGTTCACGATCTGCGCGCTTCCCGAAGATCGCGTGGCATCCGGCACAACGATCAGGACACTTTCGCCCGGCGAGATCGCCTCTTCGAACGGCCGAGCACCGATCGGCTGATCGAGCTTTTCGTTTATAGTTCGGTCGTCAAGCGGCGGCTTGTCTCCCGCGGCGGCGAGCACCGTGAAGCGCTCTTCTGCGTACTCGAACGGCACGGATCCGCGGCCGTATTTGAGAGGAATCGTCGCCATAATTTCAGTTCGAAGGGCGTGCAGGTTCGAAACAATTCGTGCCGGATTCGCAGACGTAAACTGCCTCGGCTTCTTTGCCGGTCGTCTCCATCTGGATCGTCAGATGATCGATCGAAAATGAATCGTGCAGCCTCGCACGCACGACCGAAAGCAGGTCCGAGTGTTCGACGGAATCGTCGTGATTGATGTGCGCGGTCAGGGCCTCGAGCCCCGAAGAGATAGTCCAAACGTGAAGATCGTGTACGCCGGTAACGCCTTCGATCGCAAGGATCGTGTTCTTGACCTTCGCAATGTCGATGTGCGACGGAGTGCCTTCGAGCAAGACGTTGACCGATTCTGAAACAAGCCGCCACGCGCCGAAGATGATGATCCCGCTGATCAGGATACTCGTCGCCGCGTCCGCCCAAAGCCATCCGAACGCGATGATCAGCAAGCCCGAGACCAACGCTGCGACCGAACCCAAAAGATCGCCCGCGACGTGCAGCCACGCGCCGCGCATATTCAGATCGTGCTCGTGTCCGCCGTGCAGCATTTTCAGCACGATAATGTTCACGATAAGGCCGCCCGCGGCAACGATCGTAAGGCTGCTGCCGTGGATCTCCGGCGGCGACAGCCAACGCGTCACAGCCTCGTAAACCACCCATATCGAGAGGACGACGAGAGCGATGCCGTTTACGAAAGCTGCGAGAATTTCCGCTCGGTAGAATCCGAAGGTCTTTGCCGCGGTCGCAGGCCGCGTCGCGAACCAGAATGACGCAAGCGTAAGCGAAAGAGCCGCGACATCCGTCAGCATATGGACGGAATCGGCCATCAACGCGAGCGAGTTCGACAGCCAGCCGCCGGCGGCCTCGGCCAGCATATAGCCGAAGGTCAGCACGAGAGCGATCTTTAGTTTGCGTATGCTTGAAGCGGATCGCGTCGCGGGACCGTGATCGTGTGCGTGGTCGGCCATTTCTCTAATACCGTTTCATTAGACGGCCGCTTCTGAGTGAGACAACAAAGCCCGCGCGGTTGCCTCGATCGTCGCTTATCTCGATCGATGCTTCGGCCGCCTGCGACGAAACCTGAAGGCGGAAACTGCCGTCAGACACAGCGAACGTCTCGCGTCCCTGAGAACGCACGGCCATTCCGGGCTGCGTCTTGCCTGTGATTATAAAAATACCGCCGCCGACGCTTTCTATCTTCAGATCCGTCAATTCGATGCGAATGCTGCTTTCGCGCTTAACGACCGCGAACTTCCACGCGTCGTTCCAATTCGTCGTCTGTCCTGAGCGGGCGGTCGCGCGAACGCGCCAATAGTACGTGCCGGGCGTCAGTCCCGTCAGGTGAAAATCGTTCGAGCCAAGGCCGTTGCGATCGACAAGGATCGCGTCCGGCGAGAACCACGGGGATTTTGCGACCTGCAGATAATAGTTCTGTATCGGTTGGTCGGGCGGCTGCCAGTTGAAGCCGACGCTCACGCCGCCGCCTGCATCGATAAGCTGCGCCGAATTGCCCGGCGAAACCGGCACGGGCGGCGCAAGGATCTTTTCGCGTGCCGAAAGCTCGCCGTTATTGACCGCCGCATATTGATCCGGGCCGATCTTCGAAGTTTCGCCGCCGAGCGTTGTTTCGACGCCGCCGCGGCTTACGCGGATCTCGCCGCCTTTGTCGCCGTCGGTATCAAAGCTCGCGTCCGTTTGCGGTCCGAGTTGGTTCTCGGATTCTGCGACCTCGACCACGTTCTTTACGTTGTCGGGCTGCTCGTCCGTGCGGACGTTCAATTGTCCGTCGTTCAAACGAACGCGGACATTCTTGCCGCCGAAGAGCGACGTTGTATCGCGGACGACGACCGTGCTGTTCGGACGGACGGAATAGACCGAACCGTCGATCATCTGGATGATCGCGCGTCCATCTGCCTGTGTTTGAACTGTATCGCCGGCGGCAACATAGGTCTGTTTTGTAACAAGTATGGTCTCGCGCGTCGCGGCACGCGTGATACGAACCTCGCCTTCGAACGAGACGATCTTCGCCGAATCCATGGGATACGTTTCGGCTTCGCCGGCCGCGAACCAATTATTCTTCGATGCCCACCAGCCGCCAAAAGCCAGCGTTGCGGCGAGCAGAATGAGGACAATGCCGCCGTAGATCGTGCTTCGGCGAATGTTCCACCATTCGACGTAGAATTTTCGGTACTTGTTATTATTCTCCATCAGGCGGTTTGGTGCCGTGGCGAGGCGGGAAGATCAATGAAAGGATAACCGACATCGCTATCGTTGCGATCACGACGACGAGCGAGATATCAACGACCCGAGCGTCGTACTTGCCTGCAACGAAATTATGCAGGAGTTCCGGCCCGCCCTCGCCGCCGTATAACATTATCAGGCCTTCGGCAAAAAGTGGCAAGAGCATCTTTACGCCGATGAACGTCAAAACGACCGCAAGGCCGTACTTCAATAAGTGAAATCGTTCCGCAAGCCCCGCAAGCAGGAAATAGAACGTCCTCAATCCTAGTATCGCAAATATATTGGATGTATAGACAAGAAATTTGTCGGTCGTGATGCCGAAGATCGCCGGAATGGAATCGACCGCGAAGACAAGATCTGTGAACTCAACAGTTATGAGCACGAGCAGGAGCAGCGTCCCGACGCGCGCGCCGTCCTTTACAACAAAGAATTTATCGCCGTCATAGTGCTTCGTGATGCGTATGTATTTCGTAGCGAATTTAACGATCGCGCTTTCGTGCGGCTCGAAATTATCCTCCGAGGTCTTGAACATACTGATGCCCGTATAGACCAGGAACGCCCCGAAAATGTAGATGATCCAATGAAAACGCTCTACAAGCTCGGCTCCGGCGAAGATCATCAGCATCCTCAGCACGAGAGCGCCCATAATGCCCCAGAAAAGCACGCGATGCTGAAACTTCTTCGGGACCTTAAAGAACGTGAAAATTAGCAGGAAGACGAAAAGATTATCGACCGAGAGCGATAATTCGATCAGATATCCGGTAAGAAAAAGCTTTGCCTGCGTGAACGCAAGGCTCCAATCGCCCGTGTGGTTGCCGACCTGCCAATAGATAAAGGCGTTGAAAGCGAGCGCGAGCGAGACCCAAATGATGCTCCAAACGACTGTCTCTTTCTTTGTCGGCGCGTGAGGTTTGCGGTTGACGATAACGATATCAACAAAAAGAGCGACGAAAACGACGCCAAAAAATAGCAGCCAAACCCAAGCCGGATGTTCTATCGATGTCAAGCAGTTTCCTCCGAAAGCTTCTTCTCTAAAATTCTTACGATCGCCTGCAAACCAGCGGCGTCTTTCTCGTTAAGGTAGTCCAATTTATCGCTGTCCACGTCCAGAACGCCCCAAACTTCGCCCGTTGGCGAAAAGATCGGGACGACGACCTCCGAACGCGATTCGCTTGCGCAGGCAATGTGGCCGGGGAATTTATCGACGTCCGGCACGATCTGCACTTCGCGGCTCGAATACGCCGCCCCGCAAACGCCTCTGCCGTATGCGATCCGGGAACACGCGATCGGTCCTTGGAACGGCCCGACGACGAGTTCGCCGCCCTTTACGACGTAAAATCCGACCCAAAAATAGCCGAACGCCTGCTTTATCGCCGCGGCGATGTTTGCCAAATTCGCGACCGTGTCCCGCTCGCCGTCAATTATCGCGGCGATCTGCGGCACGATCTCGCGATAAACCGCGGCACGATCGGCAGTCTGTGAAACGATAAGCGTTTCGGCCATAACAGGACAGTCTAGCCTTTTCGCGTGATAAAACTCCAAAAGCGAGGTGTGATTTTTAGGAGGCCTTGAGCCGTTGGCGGGCTGAGCGTACGCGTCGCGCGGCTTCTTCCGCAGTGTCGGCAGTTGCAGTCAGGTGTCCCATTTTGCGACCCGAGCGAGGATCGGATTTGCCGTAGAGATGCAGTTTGACGCAACCGTCCTGCAAGGCGGCGGCCCAGTCGGGCTCTCCGTTAGCCCAAACGTCGCCGAGCAGATTTGCCATCGCCGCCGGACGGTAATATTCGGTCGAACCGAGCGGCAGACCGCAGACGGCACGCACCTGCTGCTCGAATTGCGAAGTTACGCACGCATCGAACGTCAGATGCCCGGAATTGTGCGGCCTCGGCGCGATCTCGTTCACACGCAAGTTGCCGTTGCCCTCAAGAAAGAACTCGATACAATACGTTCCGACATATTCGAACGCCTCGCCGATCGCTCTCGCGATCTCGATCGCCTGTTTTGCGACCGCATCGTCAATATTCGCCGGCGCCTGCGATACGTCGAGAATGTGATGCGTATGATCATTTTCGATAACGCCGTAGTGAGCGAATTCGCCGTCCTGCCCGCGCGCGCAGACCGCCGAGACCTCCTTTTCGAACGCGATGAACTGCTCAAGCACCGCTTCCCGGCCTTCTAAGGCGTCAAATGCGGCTTCGATCTCGCTGTGGGCATTGATCCTTGCCTGGCCCTTGCCGTCATAGCCGAAGCCCGCCGTTTTGAGCACCGCAGGCAGTCCCAATTCTTCAACGCCTTTGAATAGATCTTCGATCGTGCGAATGCGTCGAAAACCGGCGAGGGGAAAACCGTGCTTTGAAAGGAACGTCTTTTCGCGTAGGCGATTCTGCGTCGTGTGCAGTATCTCGCCGAGCGGATGAACGGGAGCGAACTCCGCGGCAGCCTCGATCGTCGCCGACGGCACATTCTCGAATTCGAACGTAACGACATCCACGCTCTGCGCGAAGGTGCGAACTTCGAAAAGGTCCTCGTACGGCGCCGTCGTCTCTGCGTCGGCAACCTGTCCGGTCGGCGTATCACGCCCCGGCGAGAAGGTATGCACGCGATAGCCCATTTTGCGGGCTTCGATCGCGGACATTCGCCCGAGCTGGCCGCTGCCGAAGATGCCGATCGTCGAATTTGGCAGGATCACTTTGGTCACAATGCGAAAAAGAACCCTAGATTAGCACAGAATGCGGACCAATATCCTGCCGCGGCTTTCGCCCTGCCGAATAGGTAACTGAATGCTACACATTTGGCCGTAGTGCGGGCTGTCGGAACGGGCGTATAACCATAGTACAAACCACATTTTGCCCATGCGAAGCTCCCGCTCGTGGGTTCGTGTTTTTATACGCGCCATTTTGAGGAAGTAAGTTATGAAACAAGTCGTTATTCGGTTCGCCATCGTGATTTTTATAGGTGTTCTTACCGCGTCATTCTACGCGCAGGACTTTAACGCCCCGCCGCCCGTGCTTCGCGGTGAGAAAGCTGTCGATCAGCTTAAGAATACCAGTCAATACGACGGCCTCAAGAAGGCGTTCGATACCGCCCGCCGCAAGAACGGGCAAACGACCGAGCCGACGCCTGAGAACGCGGTCGGCCAGACCGCAAAACTCGTTTCATCGGATGGCGCGGCCAGTGACTTTTTCGGCGCGAGCGTCGCGATACAGGGTAATACGGCGATCGTCGGTGCAAGCTTTGACAACAGCGGGCAAGGCTCTGTTTATGTTTTTCAGCTAACCGGTACGACCTGGATCCAGGACGTAAAGTTGACCGCATCAGACGGAGCGCCGGGCGATAACTTCGGCTCCAGCGTCGCGATATCCGGCGATACGGCTGTCATTGGTGCGCCCGCAGATGGTGGAGGCCAAGGCTCCGCATACGTCTTTGTACTATCAAGCGGAACTTGGAGCCAGGAGCAAAAGTTGATCGCGGCTGACGGCTCAGTGGGCGACCGTTTTGGCGCAAGCGTCGCGGTTTATGGCGACACCGCGATCATAGGCGCGAACAACGATAATATCGCGTTCTCGAAGCAGGGTTCTGCCTACGTCTTTGAACGCACAGGCTCAACGTGGACGCAGGTGCAGCAGTTGACCGCATCTGCCGCATCGGCAAACGACAACTTCGGCGTTAGCGTCGCGATATCCGGCTCGACGGCAATTGTCGGCAGCAATATGGATGATGTTGGGTCAAATTCGGATCAGGGTTCTGCGTATGTGTTCATCTATTCCGGAGGAGCTTGGACGCAGCAAGCTCAATTGACCGCGACGAGCGGACCGCCCGGCGGTCAATTCGGCTACAGCGTCAGCATCTCCGGCGACACGGCTATAGTTGGCGCCTATAAAGATGATCCTTTTGCAAACACTGACCGAGGTTCGGCTTATGTATTCACGAGATCAGGCTCGATTTGGACGCAGCAGGCTCAGTTGATCGCCTCCGACGGCGTTGCAGGCGACGGTTTCGGAGGTAGCGTGGCAATATCCGGCGATGTTGCCGTTGTCGGCGCTTATGCAGATGCTGTTGGTTCGAACGGGAATCAAGGCTCGGCATATATTTTCACCCGATCGGGAACGACTTGGACGCAGACGGAGCACCTAACTCCGAGCGACGGAGCCGCGAACCAATTCCTCGGATTCAGTGTCGCAATTTCAGGAACGAACGCGATTGCCGGTTCGCCATACGATACGGTCGGCGCCAACGTCGCTCAAGGTTCGGCGTATATTTTCCGCGTTCTCGGCACGGGCTGGACTCAGGAAGCGCAAGAGGCCGCGTCCGACGGCGCCGGCGCGGATCATCTTGGTTCGAGCGTCGCGATATCCGGCGATACTGCCGTCGTCGGAGCTCCAGGCGATGACGCTGGGGCGAACTCGGATCAAGGTTCGGCTTACGTCTTCGTACGCTCTGGAGCGGGCTGGGCCGAGCAAGCTCATCTATTCGCAACGGGCGGAGCGTCAGGTGATAACTTCGGCGCGAGCGTCGCGATCTACCGGGATACGGTGATAGTCGGCGCCGACAAACACGATCCGGGCGGAAACGCGGATCAAGGCTCGGCGTATGTATTCACGCGTTCGGGAACGACATGGACGCAGCAATCTGAATTGAACGCTTCGGACGGCGCTGCGGGTGACGCCTTCGGCTTCTCGGTTTCGATCGACGGCAACACCGCGATCGTCGGGGCGCATCAGCACACGGTCGGCGGCAACGCTAACCAAGGTTCCGCATACGTCTTTGTCCGTTCAGGGACCGCGTGGTCGCAGCAGGCTCAATTCACGGCGTCCGACGGCGCAAGCGGCGATCATTTCGGTACGAGCGTCGCGATCTCCGGCAATACCGTGATCGTCGGCGCAAACTTGGATGATGTCGGAGCGAATGCAGATCAAGGCTCCGCATACGTCTTCGTCTTTTCAGGATCTTGGACAGAGCAGGCACGTCTGACCGCATCAGATGGAGCGGGCGGCGATCATTTCGGCACGAGCGTAGCGATCTCCGGCGAGACCGTGATCGTCGGGGCAGAGGCCGACGATGTCGCCGCGAACGCCGATCAAGGCTCCGCGTACGTTTTCACGCGGGCCGGTTCAGCGTGGAGCGAGCAAGCTCATTTGACCGCATCGGACGGCGCGGGAAGCGACAATTTCGGCGTTAGCGTTGCGATCTCGGGCGATACAGCGGTCGTCGGCTCATACTTTGACGGCGTGGGCGCAAATACCGCTCAAGGCTCGGCGTATGTTTTCATACGCGCGACAGGAACATGGACGCAGCAATCGCATTTGACGGCGACGGGCGGCACGGCAAATGACGACTTCGGCAATAGCGTCGCGATCAGCGGCGATAAGATCGTCGCGGGCGCGCCGCTTTCGGACGTCTCGGCGTCGATCCCGCTTGCGCCGCAGGCGGCCGATCAAGGTGCAGCGTTCTTTTTCGTCAATGGCTTCATCCCGACGGCAGCGCCGGTCTCGATAACGGGATGCATTCTTGCACCGAACGGCTACGGCCTGCGCAACGCCTTCGTCGATCTCACGCTTGCAAGCGGCGAGACGCGCCGCTCGATCTCAAGCTCCTTCGGATACTTTAGATTCGACGGTATCGAAGCCGGGCAGACGGTCGTGATCTCGGTCGTGTCGAAACGCTTTCACTACGCGCCGCAGATCGTCTCGACCGGCGAAGATATTACGGACTTGAACTTTATGCCGCAATAGACGAGGCAGTAGGCGTTAGAGATTCGTCTTAAGTACCGTCTTAGTTTGTTTCGATCGGAAAGTATGGAGTTTCTTGCGAAGGTCCGGGCGTGAGTTCGCGAGAATTGCGATGGCAAGAAGCGCGGCGTTCTTTGCGCCTGCAGGGCCGATCGCAAGCGTCCCGACGGGAATTCCCGCAGGCATCTGAACGATCGACAGCAGCGAATCCATCCCTTTGAGAACCCTCGATTCAACGGGCACGCCGAGCACGGGCAAAACCGTCTGCGAAGCGCACATTCCCGGCAGATGCGCGGCGCCGCCCGCGCCGGCAATGATGACTTCAACGCCGCGCGATTCCGCCGACTTTGCGAATTCGAACAGCAGATCAGGCGTGCGGTGCGCCGAGACGATCTTCGTCTCGAACGGCACTCCGAAGTCTTCGAGCACAAGCGCAGCCTGTTCCATCGTCGGCCAGTCCGTTTTACTGCCCATGATCATCGATACGATCGGGTTCTTTTTCCTTTTCTCCATTTCTGAGCGGCGTGTCCCACGTCTATTTGAATATTCTCCGATCGAGCGGAAAGGGATCGATGCTCGACGCCTTCAACCGCTTGAATTCGGCATGGTGCGGATTCACCAAAAGATTGTGATCGCCCATTGTCACCGCAGACGGTATCTTTAGGATGCACGCTTTTCCCTCGCGAACAAAATCGTCACCAACCTTACGGGCGACCGCGGGATAGGGAAATTCGTTCCAGTTCGTCGGCAGCCTCGACATCGCGACCGTTTTCATCGAGATATCGTCGGGAATCGCAACAGTTACCATCACAAGATCGGACGGGACCGTCGCAAGCGTAAGATGAACGGCGACCTCCGCCATCGCGAGTGAACGGTTCGACGCTAGATATAGCATCTCGACGCCGATCGAATTCCAACGCCCGCCCTTCAGCGCGGCGCCAATTCCAGAAAGAGGCGTCGCGTACTTCCTGCGTGCAAGCCGAAAAGCCTCCATCAGGCGAAGATCCCGTGCTCGATGCGGACGAGTTCGCTCAGGACCATTTCCTTGCCGTACGAATCTTTCAAAAGATCGAGCGGCCTCAAATTGCCAAGCGCGAAATTCGGCGTTTCAAGCCACAGCCTGAATTTCTCGACCGCGCCGAACGTCTCTACGCCCGCACGCGTAACCTCCGCCATCTCGATGATCTTCTCGGATTGCAGCGGTCTGAAGTGCTTCGCCGCCTGCTTGTAGCGGCTCAAAGATTTCGCCGAAAGGTCGAGCAGGCGGACCCAATCGCTCTCGCTGAACGGCGTAACATCCTTGATGAGCGCAAAGAGCGAGTACGGCACGCCTTTGTCGATGACAGAGATCATCAGCATCTTGTCCGAAAGCAATTGATCGTAGGTAACCTTGCGGGCCGCACGGCCGCCTGTTGGCGCGAAGAGATCCGAAAGCTCCTTGTTCAGTTTTTGCTCGATCGTCATCAGTTCTTATGATACTCGACTAGAGGACACTTGTCCAAATATTTAGGACAATGATCCGAAGCAGAGAATAGATCGAGTTGCTCTACAGGTTTCTAATTAGCCATATCTTCAAAAAAAGACGCTTCTGACGCCCCGAACGGCTTTCCGATTGCGTTATCCCTAATAAGGGATATACTACATTTCTCCCGGATCAAGTTTTTGTAATTCGCTATTGGAGGCGAACTTATGATCGGCAGGACCATCTCGCACTATCAGATCACTTCACAACTCGGTGAGGGCGGCATGGGGGTTGTCTTCGAGGCAGAAGATACGAATCTTGGGCGGCACGTCGCGCTAAAGTTTCTTACGCCTGCATTGGCGGGCGATGAGATACTCCTTCAGCGGTTTCAACGTGAAGCACGGGCCGCCTCTTCTCTAAATCATCCGAACATTTGTACGATCCACGGCATCGAGGAATACGAATCCGAGCACTTCATTGTGATGGAACTGCTGGACGGCCAATCGCTTGGCGATCGGATCCACAGCGGGCGGTTGGACATCGACCTGATCCTTAATTTGGGCGTGCAGATCGTGGACGCCTTGGAGTCGGCCCATTCCAAGGGAATTGTGCATCGCGACCTCAAGCCGGCGAATATCTTCGTGACGTCTCGCGGGCAGGCGAAGATCCTTGATTTCGGCCTCGCAAAGATCGATCAGCAGAGGCCCGGAGCTGCTTCCAACGTGCCGACCGCGATCGCAGACGGTCTGACTTCGGCCGGTGCGGCAATGGGAACGGTGGCGTATATGTCGCCCGAGCAAGCCCGCGGCGAGGTTACAGACACAAGGACGGACCTCTTTTCGTTCGGCACGATACTCTACCAGATGGCGACCGGGATGCTTCCTTTCCAGGGCGATACGTCAGCCGTGGTCTTTGACTCGATCTTGAACAGAGACCCGATTCCTCTCGAACAGTCAAATCCGTCGCTTCCGACTGAATTGAGCCGGATCGTCTCTCAAGCCCTCGAGAAGGACCGCGACCTTCGATATCAAACCGCGACGGATCTAAAGACCGCGCTCAAGAGGCTTAGGCGCGATCTGAACTCCGGTCGTCACACGAGCGACAGCGGCATTCACAGCAGTCGCGTGCCTCAAACGAACGAACACTCGATCGCCGTTCTCTATTTTGAGAATTTGAGCGGCGTTAAAGAGGACGAATATCTGCGTGACGGGATCACGGAAGACATTACGACGGAATTGTCCAAGATCCGCCGTTTGAAGACGTTCTCGAGAGCGGTAGTGATGTCCTATCGGGACAGGCAGGTAACGGCCGGGCAAGTCGGTCGGGATCTCGGCGCATCGTATGTGCTGACGGGCAGCCTTCGCAGAGCGGGCAATCGGCTTCGAATAAATGCTCAGCTAGTCGATGCCGCGACCGACTTTCCTGTCTGGTCCGAGCGTTACGACCGCGAAATGGAGGATGTGTTTGCCGTCCAGGACGAGATCGCATCAAAGATCGCGGCTGCGCTTCGCATCACGCTATCGCCGCAGGAACAGCAGGCCCTAAAGGCAAAGCCCACCGAGAACCTGCAGGCTTACGACCTTTACCTGCGCGGCCGTAACTTCGCACGACGCGTCGGCCGTCAGGATATGCTTTTCGCACTGCAGATGTTCGAGAATGCTGTGGCTCTCGATCCGAATTTCGCATTGGCGCACGCAGGATTGGCAAACGTCTGCGCGGAGTATTATTGGCATTTCGAACGGCATCAGAAATGGCTGGATCGAGCCGTCGCTTCGACCGAGGTCGCGATCGCAAAAGGCGTCGATGCTCCGGAGGTAAAACTAGCCGAGGCTTGGGTCGATTATGCCGAAGCAAGATATGAAAAAGCGATAAACACGGTCCGCGCGGCCCTTGCGATCGATCCGGACGTTGACGGCGGTTACTATCTCCTCGGGCGCGCTCTATTCGAGGCCGGGCGTTACCAGGAGATCGTCGATATGATGGAAACCGCTCTCGCGCACGCCGGAGAAAATTATAATACTGCGATGCCGATCCACAATGCCCTAGGCGCTCTCGGCAAGAAAGAAGCTTTGAATAACTACGTGCATCGAGAACTCGCCGTCTATGAGGACGCTCTCAAGAAAACGCCCGAAGATGCGCGCGTCCGTGTTCTACTTGCCGGTGGATACGCCCGGCAAGGCCGTTTCGAAGAGGCAAAACGCGAAGCTGATATGGCAATGGCTCTTCGGCCCGACGACGCGATGATCTTGTACAACGCTGCGTGCGCTTTTTGCGCAATGGGCAATTCGGGTGATGCGATGTCTGCACTGAGGAAGGCGTGGGAAGCCGGGTATCGGAATACTGCTTGGACGCGCCAAGATCCTGATCTCACCTCCCTTCACGACGAACCCGAATTCGACAGGCTTTACCCGCCGAGTGAGACCGCCATGGTCGCAGAAGCCGCTGAATGAATGATCCCACTTCAATGAAACTGCTTTTGCAGACACCACGGCGTCCCGGGAGATGTAACTACGGCTGCAGCGTGCGGACGCTTATCACGCGGCCTTCAAGAATCGGCGTGTAGGTTTTTTGCGTCTTCAGGTATTTGACCATCGCATCGAGGATATCGACGCCCGTCGTTTTGTAAGATGTTGCCTTACCGAAAGCGAAAAACCCGTCGCCGCCGTCTGCGAGATAATTCGAGGTCAATATTTTATACGTCTTATTTTTATCAAGCGGCTGACCCTTGATGTTGCATTTGACGACGCGTTGGCCGACCGGTTTCGATTCTTCGTAGGCGAGTTCAATGCCTTTTGACGCTTGCAAAATGCCGTTCGTCAAACTCGCTCCGTGCTCGAAAGCGGCAAGCAGATCGCGTCCCTTTATCTCGAGCTGAACGATCCTGTTCGGGAACGGGAAGACAGATACCAACTCCCCGACCGTTACAACGCCCGTGTCGAGATCCTGGCGCAGCCCGCCGCTGTTCGTTAAGGCAAGATCGTATTCCGGGAATGCCGCGAGCATCGCGTCCGCGGTCATATTACCCATTCCGGATTCTTGACTGTACGAACGCGTGAGCGGCGCCGTGATCGTCGTTACTTTCGCTTCCGTGATGACCTTCAGCTTATCTTTCCACTTATTGATGACGGCCACCATCGTGGGATCGTCCTAGACCTCATCATCGTAAAGTGGGCTGTAGTGGTTCTTATACTCGACGATCTTGTCGAGTTTCTTGTTGTATGTGATCTCGAGTTTGCCTAGCTCTATCGTGTAGGCGTCGGTCGATACGATGATCGTCCCGTTAGCAACGATCGGCGTTGGAGTGCCGCTGTGCGGATGGCCTGTGATCATCAGATCAACGCCGGGGACAGCCTTCGCGAGGTCGATGTCGTGCTTATGATTGCGAATGACGTCCGCTTCGCCGCCGGTCGATTGCGTGCCCGGAATGCCGATGTGTATGAGCAGGACAATTAGGTCCGTCTTCGGCTGAAGCTCTTTGATATATTTCCGCAAATATACTTTCTCATCGCGGACCTCGACGCCCTTTACCATTACGGGCGCGACCGTGTCTTCAAATGCGAATTTTTCGTGCAGCCCGATGATGCCGAGGCGAACGCCGTTCACTTCCTTAATGATGTATGGTTTCGGCCAATGAAGCTTATTCGTGCCTTTGACGAAGATATTACCGTTCAGAAGCGGGAACTTTGCGAGCTGAAACTGCTTGTACGCGTTCTCCCAGCCGTAATCATACTCGTGGTTGCCGACGCATGCGGCGTCAAGCCCGAGGTAATTCGCCGCGTCGATTATCGCCTCGCCTTTCGTTAGCGAACTCATATACGGCCCTGCAAAGAAATCTCCCGCGTCGAAATAGACCGTGTTCGGGTTCGCCGCCTTCTCCTGCTTGACCCGCGTTGCGATATTCGCAAATCCGCCGACCTTGCGCGTCGTGCTCACCCACGGGACGATCAGCGGTTCGAGATGCGAATGCAGGTCGTTCGTATATAGGACGTTGATCTTTTGCGCGTATGCAGGCGGGACAAAAGCTATGAAGAGAACAAGTGCGTACAACAAAATGGACTTTTTCATTTCGATCCTCGCTAGTGTTATTGTTTCTTGGTTGCCGGCGGATTCCACCATTCGCGTTGCTCTTGCTTGAGGGCGTCGGCGTCTTGGTTGATGTAAGCGTCGTGAAAAACTTGCCAGCCGTTCTTGAAGTATTTTGGGTTCGGGGAAAACTCGCCGTCGCCGACGTCCAGATCTCCTGAGAGCGGAATGCGGGAATCGCCCCAGTTACACACAAAGTCCAGCTTGCCGTCCTTTGAACGCCAGCGTCCGGCGAATTGATTATTCGTAAATGCATCAGCGCCGTCTTCTAGATCGTCGTAATGGATCTTACCGGCGTCAGTTATGTAGAAGGCCGTGTAGAACGTGCCTGAGAAAATTCCCGAGTGCGCATCGCTGCCTTTTTCGACGAAGCTATAGTCGCCGAAGACGATCCCGCGCTTCTTGATATTTTCGGCAGCCATCTCCGGCTCGATCGCTTTGTACATACGCGCATTCACAACCTTTATTGTGCCCTCGAACCTTCGAAATGTATCGCCGACGAGCGACGCGCCCGTGATGTTGTAGGTGAGAGAATCACGGCCCGATTTCGTCGCTGAAAGGATCTTTATGCGTATCCGTCGATAGTTCTTGCCGATAAAGCCGAAGACGCTGCTGCTATCGGCCGGTGTCCACAAACTCGCAAGGTCGTATCTTTTGATCGCAGCTTTCTGCTCCGTCTTTGAGAGGAGCGGGTCGGCGAGCATTTCGCGTTGCCAGCTTGCCGGGTCGCCCTGAGCCGCGACTACGATCGTAAATACGACAAAAAACAACAAAAATGTTGATAGTGCTCTCATCGCTTTTATCCTTTGAGGCAAGAGTATCATAAATTGCCTGTGAGTTTGGCCGCCCGTGAATTTTCGTTCCGGCTAATTTACCTTTGCCCGGTCGCGACCTAAAATAGCGTTGAATACTGAGCGGTCGGGGTTCTTGCAGATCTCGACGGCGCTATTTATAAAGATTGCCGCAGAACCGTTAGAAAATGACAGACAAATCAAAGATCTACTACACATTGACGGATGAAGCTCCGATGCTCGCGACGCATTCGTTCTTACCCGTAATTCAAGCCTTTACAAAAGCTGCCGACATCGAGATCGAGGTGCCGGACATTTCGCTTTCCGGACGAATTTTAGCGAATCTTTCCGAGTATCTGACTGACGATCAGCGAATTCCCGATGCGCTTGCCGCCCTCGGCGAATTGGCGAAAAGGCCGGAGGCTAACATCATCAAGCTCCCGAACGTCTCAGCGTCGGTCCCACAGCTCGAAGCCGCTATCGCCGAACTGCAAAAACAAGGTTTCGCCGTGCCGGACTATCCCGCCGAGCCAAAGAACGACGCTGAAAAGGCGATCAACAAAAGGTATGCGAAAACGCTCGGGAGCGCCGTCAATCCCGTCCTTCGCGAAGGCAATTCCGACCGCCGCGCGCCGAAAGCCGTCAAACAGTACGCAAAGGCAAATCCGCACCGTATGGGCGTGTGGGCTCAAGATTCCAAAACATCTGTCGCGCATATGAGCGACGGAGATTTTTACGGCACTGAGAATTCGACGACCGTCGCCTCTGACGGCACATTCAGGATCGTTTTTTACGGTAAAGACGGCTCGGAAAAGGTCTTGAAGGACAATTCTCCGCTGCTTGCGGGCGAGATAATCGATTCGTCCGTGATGCACCTCGATGCTCTTAAGGCCTTCGTCGAAAAGGCGATCGCCGAAGCAAAAGAGAAGGACGTGCTGCTTTCGGCGCACCTCAAGGCGACGATGATGAAGGTGTCCGACCCGATAATTTTCGGCGCCATCGTCGAGACCTATTTCAAGAGCGTTTTCGAGAAATTCGCCGCCGTGTTCAGCGAACTCGACATCAATCCGAACTTCGGGCTTGCAACGCTTTTCGAGAAGATCTCCGGCCATCCGCAGGAATCAGAGATCAAAGCCGCGATCGCCGACACTATCGCGAATGGGCCGCGTATCGCGATGGTGAATTCCGACAAAGGGATCACTAATTTTCACGTTTCTTCGGATGTCATAGTCGATGCGTCGATGGCTGCGCTCGTTCGCGGCGGCGGCAAAATGTGGAACAAGGACGGCGCCGAAGAGGACACTGTCTGCATCATTCCCGACCGCACGTATGCCGGCTTTTACGATTCGATCGTTCAGGATATGAAACGACACGGAGCGATCGACCCGCGAACTTTCGGCTCGGTACCGAATGTCGGCTTGATGGCGCAAAAGGCGGAGGAATACGGCTCGCATGACAAGACCTTCCAGATCGCGGGCGAAGGCACCGTGCGTGTAGAGGACGGAAACGGCAACGTTCTTCTCGAACAAAAGGTCGCAAAAGGCGACATTTTCCGAATGTGCCAGGCAAAAGATGCTCCGATCCGCGATTGGGTGAAACTCGCCGTCAACCGTGCAAGGCTCTCGGACACGGCCGCGATTTTTTGGCTCGATAAAGAACGTGCACACGACCGCGAGATCATCAAGAAGGTCGAGGAATATCTAAAAGACCACGACCTTTCGGGACTCTCGATCCAAATAATGGACATCAAGGACGCGATGACCGAAACCTTGAAACGCGCACGCGAAGGCAGGGACACGATCTCGGTCTCGGGCAACGTACTTCGCGACTATCTGACGGATCTTTTCCCGATCCTCGAGCTTGGCACTTCCGCGAAGATGCTCTCGATCGTGCCGCTTATGAACGGCGGCGGCCTCTTCGAAACCGGTGCCGGCGGCAGCGCGCCGAAGCACGTTGAGCAGTTCCTGAAAGAAGGCTATTTGCGTTGGGATTCGCTCGGGGAATTTCTCGCCCTGCAGGCCAGTTTTGAACACCTCGCGCAGACGCAAGGCAACGCAAAAGCTCAGGTCCTCGCGGACGCTCTTGACGAAGCCAATGCGAAATTCCTTGCCAATGACAAGTCTCCGGCAAGAAAGGTCGGCGGGCTCGATAATCGCGGCTCTCATTTCTATCTCGCGCTCTATTGGGCCGAAAGCCTTGCGGCTCAGACCGCAGACGCCGAGCTCGCCGCGAAGTTTACGCCGATCGCGACGGCTTTGCATGAGAACGAGGCCGCGATCAACGCCGAATTGATCGCGGCGCAGGGAAAGCCGCAGGATGTCGGCGGTTACTATCATCCGGACCGCGAAAAGGCCTACGCTGCGATGCGGCCTTCAGCAACATTTAATGAGATCATCGATGGAAGTTTGTAGTTCAACTTTTTTAGCAAGCCGGGCGTCCAAATGCGGCATCATAGCTCTTTGTCCCGTAGGAGCGGTTTATTCGTGAAAGTTTTTGTATTTGTAAGTCTTTTGTTGGCGGCGTTTGCCGTTTCGTCGAACGCCCAGTTCCCGCAGGCTCAAAGAGCGCGCGAACGGATGCAACAGGCTTCGCAGCCTCCCGACCCCAACAAAAAGCCCGTCTATAAGCCGAAAACGAACGTCGATGTCTCGATGGTGCTTGCAAAAAAGGATGTCGCGTCATTCGCTCTCGCACAGCCGCTTGCCGCCGCAAAGATCGCGGACGGCGACCCGCTTTGGTTATATATTCGCTTCAAAGATGAATTGGGCAAGTATGTCTATCGTACGCACGGCGAAGGTGGCGATCGGTACTTGCTCGCCCTGGAGCTCGGAAAACCCGGGATAATGGGCACCGCGATGCACTACATCCTCTCGTTCACCGAGCCGGAGCTAAAGCAAAAGGAACTCAAGATCGCGTTAACGAGCGGTTTGTGGGGGCGAAACAGCTCATTGCCGATCTTCCTTCGAAGCGTTGCCGACCCCGAAAGGAAGGTCGCGGCGACCGACCTGAGCCTCACGGGCGTGTTCGGTTTCCCCAAGTCGAATACTGACGATCTTGCGCGCATTACGATCTCGGCAGCCGACCCGAAGGGAAGCCCGCTCTACGAGAAGATGCTCGCCGACTACAAGAAGGACGTTATTCGAGGGTCGAAGGCCGACGTGCTCCCGAAAGAGGGCACATTCGATGACGCGGGCATACGGGCGCGCCTTTTTGCGACCTTGGCCGAGAGCGGCATCAAGCCGAGCAGACTTTATTTTGCCGCGGATGATTGGGTCGAATTCAGCGACCAGCCGATGCGCGTGATGGAAAAACGAACAATGGACGCCGTTTTCATCTACGACCGCGACGGCGGCTGTTTTTACGGTACGGTCGAGATCACGCAGCCTTACGACCCGATGCTTCGCTCATACGGCGCCTCGACATTCAAGATCGAACACGAGGTCGCACGCCCCTGCGAATTAAAATAATTAAAACGCCGAGATCTTTCGCGCGACCGCAAGATCAACATCCGTAACGCCCCCGCGGTCGTGCGTCGTGAGCCGTATCTCTGCAAAACCCCAGCCGAATTTGATATCCGGATGATGATCGGCCGCTTCCGCGATCTCTCCGACCTTGTTAACGAACGCCAAAGCTTCGGCGAAATTCTCGAACTTTTCGTGCCTGACGAGTTCATTCCCTTCAGCCTCCCAGCCCGGCAAGACTTCGAGTTCGGTCGATAATTCTTCTTGGCTTAAAACACGTCTTTCCATTCAGTGTGCGACTCTCCTTTATTTTCGGTATAATCTGAAGTTTTAACTTATCTTTAAGATGGCTTTAAGACGTTTTACATTTGCCTTTAAGTTGCTGCTCGCGACGGTCTTGCCGTTAATGCTCTTTGCTTGCGGTGCGCCGAAACCGCCCGCTTCGCCTGTCGAGACGTTTGAGACTTACGTCAAAGCCCTGAAAAAGAAAGATTATACCTCAGCGAAGATCCTGCTCTCGGCATCGACGATAAAAATGCACGAGCAGGAGGCGAAAGCTCAGAACACGACCGCTGACGACATCATTAAACGCGGTTCGCTGGTCGCCGACGGACAAACCAACGTCAAGTACCGCAACGAGAAGATCGAGGGCGACAAGGCTGCGATCGAGGTGCAGAACTCATTTCAAGAATGGGAGACGATCCATTTCGTCCGCGAGGACGGCGTCTGGAAACTCGACATTGCGGCGAGCGCCCAAGACATCATCAAGGATATTGACGATCAGGACAAGATATTCGACCAACTGAGCAATTCGAACGCTCAGCCGTAATTATCTCGATCGCGTTCCGCACATATTTTCTCTGTGTCAAAGATAAAAGCCCTAACACCATATCGGCCCGTTGCCGGACACGAAGGCGAGGTAACTTGCCTGCCGTTCGACGTTTTTTACAGCCGCGAGGTTCACGAGATCGTCCTTGCGAACCCGAACAGTTTCTTGCGCGTTACGCGCTCGGAGAGCGACTTTCCGCTTGACGCCGAACCAACGCAGAGCGAAATTCTCGATCGCGCAAAAGAGAATCTTGACCGTTTGATCCGCGACGGCGTACTTGAAAAGGACGTCGAACCGGCGTTCTATGTTTACAGGCTAGCCGGAAACGGCGTCTGCCAGACAGGCGTGATCGCAGGCTGCTCTCTTGACGAATACGCGGCCAGCAAGATCAAGCGCCACGAAAAAACCCAGCCCGATAAGGTCGCCGACCGTACGCAGCACATCGTTCATCTACGCGCTCAGACAGGCCTGATCTTTCTTGCATTTCGCGGAACCGCAAAGATCCACGCGCTCATCGAGAATGCCGTCGAAGGTGCTCCGCTCTACGACCTCGGCTGCGATACCGGCATCACACACACGATCTGGAAATGCGCGAACACGCAGGATTGGATCGACGCCTTCGCCGAAGTGCCCTCGATCTACATCGCCGACGGCCATCACCGGCTTGAGAGCGCGTTGAAGGCGCGCGACATTCTGCGTGCCGAGAACGCGGGCGAAAAAGACGCGCAATTCGATCATGTGCTTGCCGGTCTTTTTCCTGTCGAAGACCTCACGATCCTCGCTTACAATCGCGCTGTCGCGGATCTGAACGGCTTGTCGCACGCAGAGTTTCTCGCAAACCTCGCCGCACGTTTCAACATCGATGCAACTGCGGAGAAAGTTCCCGCTATGCACGGCGAGATCGCGATGTACACCGGCGGGAAATGGTATAAGCTTACACATAGAGACGACGCGGCCGAACCGACCGACCCGGTCAATCGCCTCGATGTGAGCATTTTGCAAAATGAGATCCTTGCTCCGCTGCTTGGAGTCGGCGATCCGAGGACGGACAAACGTATCGAGTTCGTCGGCGGGCAGCGTGGCGTTAAGGAACTTGAAAGGCTGGTTGACGCGGGCGAAGCGGCGGTTTCTTTCTCGCTCTTTGCAACGACGATGGACGATCTGCTCGCCGTTTCGGACGCCGGCGAAATAATGCCGCCGAAATCCACGTGGTTCGAGCCGAAACTTCGCGACGGTTTTATCGTGAACCCGATCTAAATGGTTGATAATACACAACTTGCTGCCCTTCGCCATGACTTTGACCGTGCCGGCCTAAGCGAAAACGACGCGAACGCCGATCCGGTCGAGCAGTTCCGCTCCTGGCTCGAAACGGCGATCGGATCGGGCATAAAGGATGCGAACGCGATGACGGTTTCGACCGTCGGGGCCGACGGTCGGCCTTCGGCGCGCGTCGTCCTTCTGAAGTATTTCGACGAGTCGGGCTTTACGTTCTTCACCAATTACGGGAGCCGCAAAGGCCGCGAGATCGAGCTAAATCCTGCGGCAGAATTTCACTTCTTCTGGCCCGACCTCGAACGTCAGATCTCGGTCGCCGGCCGCGTCGAAAAAGCGTCGCATAAATTGTCTGAAGACTACTTTCTCTCACGTCCTCTGGCGAGCCGCATCGGCGCTTGGGCCTCGGGGCAAAGTGCCGAGATCGCGTCGCGAAAGACTCTCGAAGAACGCGTAGAATTCTATCAGGATAAATTCGGCGAGGACGTGCCATTGCCGGATTTTTGGGGCGGATTTACGATGAAGCCCGACCGTTTTGAATTTTGGCAGGGCCGCCGAAGCCGTCTTCACGACCGCCTTGTTTACTCGCTTGGCGCCAGCGGTGAATGGCACATCGCACGGCTCGCACCGTAAAACGGTTAACACGCTTATGACGACCATTCTCGAAACGCCACGCCTTTTGATGCGGCCATTCACGATGGACGATCTTCCGTGGCTCGTCGAAATGCGTACCGCCGAGGCGGTCGCAAAATATATGGGCGGCTCGAAGTGGCAGAATCCGGACGCGCTGCGCAAACGTATGCAGTTCTACATCGAGTGCTGGGAAAGGCTCGATTTCGGCGTCTGCGGAATGATGCTGAAAGAGACGGGCGAGATGATCGGCACGGCCGGCATCCAGCCGCTAGAAGACACCGGCGAGGTCGAGGTCGGTTATTCGATCATTGAAAAATATTGGGGCAAAGGCATCGGCTTCGAGTGCGCGTTCGCGTGGCTCGATCACGGATTCGAGCGCCACGGTCTCGAACGCATCGTCGCGGTCGCGCATCCCGATAACAAGGGGTCGCGGCGGATAATGGAAAAGTGCGGGATGGAATTCGAACGCACGGAGGAACACTACGGCCAGGAGACGGTCTTTTACGCCGTCTCGCGCGAAAGGTTCCGGGAACTAAAACGGCAGATAGGCTCGTCGCTAGTATGATCTCTATGAAGCCAAGTTATCCAAAGCTCATTGTTGCCGGGCTCACCGGGCTCTACTTTCTCTCGATAGCCTACGACCCGATGCAGGGGAGTTTACTCGACATCGTAGATCTGCCGATCCACGAGACGGGACATCTGGTCTTCCGAATCTTCGGCGAATTTATGGGCATCGCGGGCGGTTCGCTCTTTCAGGTGATCTTTCCCTCGGTTTTCGTCGGATACTTTGTCTATCAAGGCAGCCTTTACTCGGCGTCGCTCGTGCTCTTTTGGGTCGGGCAAAGCCTGCTGAATGTTTTTGTGTATGCGGGAGACGCCGTCAAGATGCAGCTTATGCTCACGAGCGGTATGACGGGAAGCGAAGGCGGCTTCCACGACTGGAACTATTTGCTTGACGCGACAGGTCTGTTAAATTCGACTGATACGGTCGCGGGCGTTATCCGTTTTTTTGGCACGGTCGTGATCGTCGCCGCCCTAGCCGGTGCGATCTATTATTCGTGGCCGCGAAACTCAGATGAAAGTAACTCTCATAACAGGGGCTTCGAGTGGGATCGGTGAGGCTTTCGCACGCCGTTTGGCGTCCGACGGCCACGATCTCGTGCTCGTTGCACGCCGTAAAAAGATCCTGCACGAACTCTGCGACGAGCTGATGCTCAAGCACAAGATAATGGCGCACTACATCGTCGCCGACCTTACATACGCCCAAGCCGCAGACGATATTCTTCGTGAAACGCAGGAGCACGGTTTCGAGGTCGATTGGCTTATCAACAATGCGGGCTTTGGTTCCGCAGGGGATTTTGCGGAACTCGATGAGCAGCGCGAACTCTCGATGATCGATCTCAACATCCGCGCACTCGTTGCGTTGACGCATAAGTATCTCGTCCCGATGCGGGAACGAAAACACGGCACGATCATAAACGTCTCGAGTGCGGCCGCGTTCCAGCCGATACCGTTTATGGCGACATACGCGGCAACGAAGGCATTCGTCTCGTCGTTTTCCGAAGCGATCGCCGAAGAGAATCGCGCCTTCGGCGTTCGCGTCTTGACGCTCTGTCCCGGCTCGACCGAAACGAATTTTTTTGCCGCGTCAGAGATCGAACGGCCTGTAAAGTTAAAAGGACAGCAGCAGAGCGAAGACGTCGTCGAGACAGCTCTCAAGGCCCTGCAAAGCAGGAAGACGGTCGCGGTCTCCGGCTTTACGAATCTCGTCGGTGCGATACTCGGCCGGCACGTCCCGCATATGATCTCGACGCGGGCCGTCGCAAAGGCTCTTAGAGGCAGATACCAAAAAACGGAAGAATGAAGTTCACAGTTCTCGGCAGCGGTTCGACCGGCAATGCAGTGCTCATTTCAAGCGGCAAGACTCGCGTGCTTGTCGATGCGGGAATGAGCGCGCGCGAGATCGTTCGCCGTATGAACGAGATGGGCGTTGCCGCCGAGGAGCTCGACGCCGTTCTCGTAACCCACGAGCACAGCGACCACGTCGCGGGCCTTCGCGTGCTGCTTCGCTCCATAAAGTGTCCCGTCTATATCTCGGGCGAAACGGAGGAATCGTATTACCGAACGCGTGCCGGCCGCGAGAACGGCGAAAGCGAAGGTTCAAAGCGCAAGGCCGCACTCGACGGCCGTGCGGTATCGATCGATTCGAATCAATTCTTCCGCATCGGCGACATCGATTTTGAGCCGTTCAGCGTTCCGCACGACGCCGCCGATAATTTCGGATTCGCGGCCGTCTGCGAAGGCGTGAAGATCGCGACGCTGATGGATTTCGGCCACATCAACGACCTCATTCGCGAGAAGCTTCGCGATTGCGACGCGATCGTCGTCGAATCGAATCATGACCGCGATATGCTTCGCATCTGCCACGTTTATACGTGGGACTTGAAGCAGCGAATTATGTCCCGCACCGGACATCTTTCGAACGACGATCTTGCCGAATGGCTCACACGCGATTTCGACGGACGCGCGCGTCACATCGTTCTTGCGCATCTTTCGCAAAGAGCGAACGAGCCGCACCTTGCGCGTCTTTCCGCCGAAACCGCGCTCGCGATGCGTGCGCCGCTGTTCCGCGTCGAGACAAAGGTCACCGTTTCGCAGCCGCAGACGCCGACCGACTGGATCGAATTTTAATTCTTTGCTTTCTCTTCTTTTTTGAGGCGTTTTGCTTCGGCCTTTTCGATCGCCTTTGTGAGGCGTTCGGCGTCGTTGCGTGCGATCAGCGGCAGTATTTCGTCGTTCGCGAGCTGTTTTAGAAGCGGCAGAAAATGCGGCGGATCGGGAAGGTCGTTGTTCTGATATAGCGACGAAAAACGCGCCATCAGACGCGGCGTCTCAAGCGGTTGATTCTCGCGCGCGACCTGCATTTCGAACTTCCAAATGAATTCGTTCGAGACGCGGCGATATTCGTCCATCAAAAACTTTGCGTCCGCGTTCTCAGACCAGCGAAACGTTGCGGTTCGCGAACGAGTGTTCTCCTTTAGCGTGATCGAGATCGTGCCCGTCGCGACGCTTGCTTTTTTCGAGTCGTAGTCTTCGTTTGAATCAATAAAATTCAGCCTGCTAAATGCCGCGTTCAGGGCATTTATTGTCGCCGGAGATAATTCGATCGGATCGTCCATCGGCTCGTCGAGATCCTTCTTTTCGAAAATTATCATTCCGCGTCCCGCATCATCGTGCCGGATCTCGACGCGCGGATACAAAAATCCCGGCCGCTCAAAAAGATATATATGCGTGGCGGCGACCATCTTATGCGCCGAGCTGTCGTCCGCAACTGCGTTCTCAGGTCGGCTGTTAAGTTTCGGCGGATCTGCTTCTGCAGCGGTCGGCGTCGCACTCGGTTTCGGGACTGACGCCGCAGCGGTCGGGGTTTTCTTGACGGGACGCTTTGTCCGCGAACGTCTTTTTTGGCCGAACGCGGGCACGGCCGCGGCAAGGCACAGCAAGATCAGGAATATTAAGGTTTTGATCCTCATCGAATGGGTTTGATGCGCACGTCCGGCACTACGGTTGGAAAGTTACGCCTATTCGAACTTGACCGAAACGATCTTCGAAACGCCCGGCTCCTGCATCGTTACGCCGTAAAGAGCACGCGCGGCCTCCATCGTTCGCTTATTGTGCGTGATGACGATGAACTGCGTTTTTTCCGCCATGTCGGCGATCTTATTCACGAAACGTCCGACGTTCGCCTCATCAAGCGGCGCATCGACCTCGTCGAGCAGACAGAATGGCGACGGCCGATATTTGAAGATCGCCATCACGAGCGCGATCGCCGTCATCGCCTTTTCGCCGCCGGAAAGCAGCAGGATATTCTGCAGGCGTTTGCCCGGCGGCTGAGCGATGACCTCGATGCCGGCTTCGAGAATATCGTCGGATTCGAGCAGCATCATCTGGCCTTGTCCGCCGCCGAAAAGCTCTCGGAAAAACTCCTGGAAATTCTCGTTGATCGCTTCAAAAGCCTGGCGGAAACGCTCCCTCGAACGATGTTTGATCTCCTTTAGAGCTTCCTCGGTCGTTGCGATGCTCTGGACGATATCGTCACGCTGCGTCGTCAGGAATATCTGCCTCTCCTCGGCCTCCGCAAGCTCTTCGAGAGCGAGCATATTCAACGCGCCAAAACCATCTAGACGTTCGCGAAGCGAATCGGCGTCCGTGCGTGCGGTCTCAAGTACGAGATCCTCGGCGATCTCGGTCGAGGCGACAAGTTCGCTAAGCGCGATGTTCAGCTCTTGCTGGCAATTCTCGCCCGCATTCTTTAGCTCGGTAACTGCCTCAGCCTGCCGCACTTCGATCTCGGCACGCTTGTTCATCGCGTCGGCGGTTCGGCGATTTATCTCGGCAAGGTCCTCGCTCGACCTGTCGGCATCGGCGCGCGCAAGCGCAAGCGCGTCGATCGCGGCATTTAGCTCGTTCGTTTCCGCAGAGATCGCTTCCGGCGCGGCCGAGATCTTGTCCGTGATCTCGTTGATCGAAGAATGCAGCTCGCGAAGTTTCCCTTCGGTTTCGAGTGCCTCGGCCCTTTGATTCGCGATGCGTGATTCGAAATCCGCACGCTGCGTCTCGACGCGGCCAAGCGCGGCCTTTACCGAGCGGCGACGTTCGCTCGATGTTGCTGCGGCCGTGCGTTTCTCGTTGAGCACGAGATTCGCGGCCTCAAGCGAAGAGCGTTCCGTGAGGAGCGTTGCGGCGATGCCTTCGAGCGAAGCCGCAGATTCTTTACGCGCTGTTTCGGCCGACGTGCGATTATCCGCAGCGTCCGCGATACGCTCTTCGAGCTCGGCGATCTCGGCCGTCGATTGCTCGCTCTCTTCGCCGACGACCTTGCGATGACGGGCCGCACGATCGATCTCTTCTTTTGCCGCGTGCAGTTGTATCTCAAGCCCGTGAATACCGCGATCGACCTTGATGAGCAGCGACTGCAAGTCAACGGTCTTGCCCTCAAGCTGCACGAGCGCCTCGCGTGCGGCATTGACCGAGGCGATCGCCGCATCGATCCCGGACGAAAGTTCCGCAACATCCGAAGCGAGGATCGTTAACTCTCGTTTGAACGCGAGCAGCGACTGATTCGCGCCTTCTTCCTGCGTTCCGCCGCCGATCAAAACTCTGCCGCCGATCAGAATATCGCCCGCGAAACTGACCGCCATCGAGCCTGGGAATGACGCCGCTCCCGAAAGGTCATCGACCAAGATCGCCGACATCTCGTTCGGGAACGCAGAGCGTAGGACGGCGCCGAAATCCATCGATACGCCGAGATAAGATTCGATCGAATGTTCGAGCGGCGGCTTGTTGTCCGTCGAACGCAGTTCGTCGCTGTCGATGAGCAGCGCCGTACGGCCCGCGTTCGTTTCGCGAAGCCATCGCGAAACACGCTTGGCGTCCGCGAGCGACGAAACAACGATGGATTCGAGGAAGTTGCCAAAGAGAGCCTCGACGGCCTTCTCGGCCTTTTCATCGACCTTTAGATGGTCGGCAAGAACGCCCTTGAATTCGACGCCGATCTCTTCGGCGGCAGCGAAAAGCTTCTGCACCTGCGGGGCATAGACGGCGCGCTTTTCCTCAAGCTCGCTCAACGTCTCGAGACGATGCTTCTTCGCGGCGAATTCGTCCGCAAGGTCGCGGTGCGCCGATTCCGTTTCGCGCAGATGTTCGCGCGCCTCGGTCGTTTCTTTGAGAAGGTCGCTCTTCTCATTGTTCAGGCTTTCGAGCTTCGCCTTCTCGGCAGTGAGATGCGTCGAAAGCTCCGCGACTTTCGTTTCGTGGTCTTTAAGGTTCTGGTCGGCGCGGCTCGCTTCTGCTTCGAGGCCGGAGAGGCGGTTTCGCACCTTTTCAAGATTGATCTGCAGCTGTCGCCCGATCTCGTCAAATCTTTCCGCCGCAGAAGTATGCTGGATCAGCTCGGCACGCCCGCCTTCGATCTCTGCCTCGACACGCGTAACCGCAGAGAGAGCGGCTCGATGCGCCTCATCCGCCGTGCGGAGTTCGCCTTCTGCCGCTTCGAGTTCCGCAAGCTGTTCGCGATCTTCGGCGGCAAGCCGTTCGAAGTCCGCCGCGATAGATTCGAGCCTAACGGTGCCCGTTTCGATCTCGCTGTTCAGCGACGCGATGCGGTCGTTCAGGGCAACGACCTGCTCGCTTTTATATACGTGTTCGCGTTCGGCGCGGTCACGCGAAAGAGCGTTGTCGGAATGGATCTTGCGTAGCTCTGCGAGCGACTCTTCGGCGCGTCTCGCCAACTGCGTGGCTTCGCGGGCGCCTTCTTCCCCCTTTGTGAGCTTTTCGCGGAGGGCATTTTCTTCGGCGACCGCTTGCGTGTGGTCAGTTTCGAGCCGCGCGGAAAGCTCCGTAAAATGCTTACCTTCTGCCGCGTAAAGCTGCCGCAAGAGGACGCGAAATTCCTCTTGAAGTATCTTGAAGCGACGTGTTTTCGCCGCCTGCCTTCGAAGCGAATTGACGCGTGTATCGACTTCGCTGACGATGTCCGTGATTCGCGAAAGGTTTGATCTCGCCGAATCGAGCCGTGTTTCGGCAGCGCGCTGACGTGTTCGGAATTTCGATATGCCGGCGGCCTCTTCGATGAGGTTGCGCCGATCCGTCGGTTTTGCGGAGAGTATCTGGCCGATGCGGCCTTGCTCGATGATCGCGTAATGCGAACCGGAAAGCCCCGTGCCCGCAAAAAGATCCGAAATATCGCGAAGACGGCAGGCCTTGCCGTTCAAAAGATATTCGCTCTCGCCCGAAAGGTACAAACGGCGGGTAACGGAAACGGCCTCGCCCGGCGCGAAATCGAGTGCAAAGGAACGCGGACGCCAATGGCGTTTTGTCTTTACGCGTGTCTCGACGACCTGCGCCGAACCGACCTGTGCGGCCTTGAGCGTCTCGACGTCGCCGACCGCCGGCTCCTCGCCCTCGAGGGGAACGATCTCGTCCGATACGGCGTCTTCGGCAGGCTCTTCCGCATCGATGCCCTCGATCAGATCCATATCGACTGCCGATTCGTCGATCTCGGTCAGCGTTTCGTCAATGTCTTCGAGTTCCGGTTCGTCCGAGGATGCGACCGAATCGTCACGCACAAGGTGCAGAACGACCTCGGCCATTCCGCCGGGTTTGCGGTCGCGTGTGCCGGCAAAGACGACGTCCTTCATCTCGCCGCCGCGAAGCGATTTCGCACGCTGCTCGCCCAAGACCCACGAGATCGCGTCCGAGACGTTCGACTTGCCGCAGCCGTTCGGGCCGACGACGGCCGTGATGCCGCTGCCGGTGAAAACTATCTCCGTATAGTCGGCAAATGATTTGAAACCGCTTATTTCAAGCCGTTGAAGTCTAAACATCCTATAGTGCTCTGGTGGCAAGGGGAGCACTATATTTTGTTGTTTTGGGGCGAGAAAGTCAACCTAAACAAGCTCGTTCGCGACATCGCGCAGGCCCTGCTTTTCGGCACGCTCGTGATCGAGTTCGGTCAGCACGTCGAGAAGGAAATTCGTATTGTTCACGATCGTTATGACCACAGGGAACGCGTGATCCGACGTCGAGAACTCGAACGTGCCGCTGCCGATCTCAACGATCATCCGAAACGCCGCGACGCCATTGCGGCCATTGCATTCGGCATCGACGATACGGCCTTCGTTGAACGACACATTTGCGAGGTATAGGTCGCTTTTTACGACGAGAAGGCCGGTCATCTTCGAGTTTTCGATGACCTGAACGGCGTCGAATATCGAGACATAAGCAAGATTGCCCGCGAAGGTAAGATCCGTGCGAACGACCTGCGAGGTCTTCGGCGACGTCGCAAATTCGGGCCGCCGTGCACGCCGTATCGCCTCAAGGCCGGGAGCGACCGAGATACGCGGATCGAGCAGCTTCGCTTCCTGCAAGCGGTCGTAAGCAAGGTCAAAATCCTCGCGTCCGATATAAAGGCTGACGAGCGCCAGGCATTGCCGCGCCGCCTCGTTCAGGTTCTTTTGCCGTACGCAGATGTCACGCATCTTCTCGCGAAGGCCGATCGATCGCGGGCTGCGTTCGATCGCATCGTGCAACAGGTCGAATGCACGCTCCGGCGAGCTGTATTTGACGAAAAGATCGGCGTCAAGCAGCACCGATTCGATCGTCGTCTCTGTAAATGGCGTGGCGGGGTCTGCAACGTACTGGGTCATTTGGCGTCTCTCAGAGTAGAACTGGCAGGTGCACAAAAATGTTCAACAGCAAATATAGCACACCGAACATTCTCGAGTCATCAAAATTCTACGCAAAACATTTTGCCCCCAAAAGCTTTCTTGAGCGTGCCTCGCACGCGGCGAGAGTCTAGCTACACATGGAGCGAAGCGGAATGTGTAGAACGTCAGCAAACAATTCCTCGGAAGCGTGCCTTGCACGCGACAGGAAAATCTTTGCGGTTAACCCGAAAGAAAACCGCAAAGGTCGCGGAGAGGAGCTATTCGGTACCGTGGGAAACCCGAACTTCGCGGTTCTGACGCTGAGCCACTACTTACGTGCGGGCTACCGACACGATCCAGTCCGGCCTCTGCGTCTCCGCGTCTCTGCGGGAAACCCGACCTTCGTGGTTCTGACGCTGAGCCCTTACTTACGTGCGGGCTACCGACACGATCCGGTCCGGCCTCTGCGCCTCCGCGTCTCTGCGGGAAACCCGACCTTCGCGGTGCTGACGCTGAGCCCTTACTTACGTGCGGGCTACTGACACGCCAATTCGATCCTGTTAGAAATCGAATCTAACGGTCAGGCGAATGTCGCGAGCGCGATATGTGCGACTCGGGACGAGGAATGTGGCCTGCTCAAGAGCGGTCGGATTCTTATCGAAATCGATATACTCCGAACCGTAGCTGAAGACGGCCATATTCAGGATATTTCCGAATTCGACCGCCGGACGCAGACGAAATCGCTCGTTGAACTTCCATTCACGCGAGACTGATAGGTCGAATATGTAAAGCCGCGGACCGGCGCCCGCATTGCGTCCGAGATTGCCGCCTCGCGAACCGATCGTCGGCAGCGAGAACTGCGAGACGAGGCTCTCCGAATACGGCGTTTGGGGATCGCGCCAACGGATCTCGCCGTTGCCGCTAACGTTTGGCCGATCGTTGCTGTAATCATTTAGATTCCGGTCAACACCGAGGCCGAGATCGAACGGCGCGGACGTCCCGAATCGGAAGATCGGCGAGAAGCGCAGTTTGCCGAACCATGAAGGCGTCTGGAACGTTCCCGACATTGTGATCCGGTGAAGTCTATCCTGACGGGCACGCGACCAGTCCGAGGCAAAATCGCCGTTCACCTGAGCGTTCGACGTGTTATTGAGGCCGTCGTCCTTCAGACGCGAAAGCGTGTAGGCGACACGCATCGAGCCGGCAAAACCGTGTCCGAGTTGGCGGTATCGGCCGCGAAATTCGAGAACAAGGCCTTGATAGAAGGATTTGCCGATCGAAGCCACGCGTTCCATCTCGTCAAAATTCGGATTCGGTCGAAGCGAGCGGACGGCTTCAAGAGCGATCCCGATAGGGCCGCCGATCGAGTTCGACGAGACGCCATTGCTGGCATTCGTGTTCGGCGTTGTTGTCGAAGTGCTTGTTGTGTTCAGGTTGACGTAGCAGGTTACGTTGACCGTCGTGCCGCAGGTAGCCTGGGATGACATAGAAGTGGAAACTCCGGTCGGGTCCGAATTGCCGCCGAGATAGAAGACATAGTTGCGTGTCGTCCCGTTCGCGTTCGTGAATGAAAACGGATTGGCGACGAGCCACGCGGCAAGGTCTGCATAGCCGCTCGGTGCGACAGGAGCGTTGATGTTGTTTTCACGCCATAGACGCGCCGTTCGGTTCCAGGTATAGTTCGCCTCAAAGACCCAGCCCTTCGCGACCTCACGCTCGAAACCGACGTTGAACTGATAGCTTTCCGGGATCTTCAGGTTCGGATCGATCGAACGCAGCGGATTGGCGGAGCTTCCGCCATTGACCAAAAACCCGAGGTCTGCCGAGCAGGCGCTCGCCCCGCACGTCGCACGCGATATAGCTGCTCTTAGCGATTCCACGCTTGAGTAACTCGTCGGGAAATCCTGTGCGATGCTTGCAAGAATGTTGTTGCGTGCATTCCCGGTCGTCGGGATCGAAGCCGAATCGAACTGTACAAGGCTGCCGCCGGAATTTTGAATAAAATCACCGACCGTCCTCAAGAGCACGCGGTTATAGACGATAGCCGCACCAAAGCGAATGACGCCCTTGCCGTCCTTGAAAGGCGACCAGGCGACGCCCAAACGCGGACCGAAATTGTTGTTGTCCTTGACGGCAGTCTCGCGTTCGTAGCGAAGTCCGTAGCTCATCGTCAAATTGTCGCGAAGGCGGACTTCGTCATTAAAGAACAACGCCCAATACGTATTCTTGACGTCCGTGGAGGTGCCGAAATTCTGACGGTAGCGTGAAAGAACGTTATTCGAATAGTTGTTCACATTCGAGAAGTTGAACGTACCGGTTACATCGCCCCGATTCGTCGCCCGCGAGTTGACGTGCTGCGCGTCAAAGCCGAATTTCATCAGGTGCGAACCCGCGATATGCGTGATCGAATCCTTGAACTGGTAACGAGTCTCGTCTCTTGAATCCGAAAAATAGAGATTGCTGCTCGATGTCGAGTTTCCGGCGATCAGCGTCTGTACGCTGTTTGTGCTGGGATTTCGATAGCCGACGAGAACGACCGGAGCGGTCGGATTATCGGTCTGATAGTTCGGCGAATATTTTGACCATTGGAAGCCGAAGTCATTGACCGTATGAGCGCCGAAGCGGTGAATATCGCGGACGTTATACGCGTCCGTGTTGATGTTCTTCGCCTGAAGCGAGTCTTCGAGACGCGTGGTCGAGGCGCCCGATGTACGTCGATTCGTCTTCCGACCGAACTGCCAGCCGAACGTAAGATCGTTGTCCTTCGTTAGTTTGTGATCGAAACGCGCCGTAACAATGTGGCCGAGATTCGGCGTCGGGATCAGCAGGCTGAATGCCTGCACCGCACCGACGTTCGAACTGCAGGGCGGTGCCGGCGAGCCTGAAGCATCGCAATACTGCGTCGAACCGGTAGGCGACGGCAGGTTGAAATGCGGATTCGGTATCACGGGCAGGTACGTGTCGATGAACGTCGTATCCTGATAATTCTGATACTCGTATGAGACGAAAAAGAACGTGCGATTCTTGCCGTTATAGACCTTCGGGATCGAGAGCGGGCCGCCGAAGGTAAATCCTGGGTTGTATTGCGAGAACGGCAGACGGTCGTAACCGCGACTGTTGTTGTACCAGGAATTTGCGTTCATACGCGCATCCTTGAATGTCATATATGCGCGGCCGCGGTATCTGTTCGTTCCGCCGCGTGTCGTCATATTGACGCGGCCGCCCGAGGCACGTCCGTATTCGGCCGAGAATTGATTCCTGATCACCTGCACTTCGCCGACCGCGTCGATCGACGGCTGAAATCGGTCGCGGGCCGAACGATCGTCGTTATTGTCAAAACCGTCGATCGTGATGTTGTTCGAATACGAAGCGCCGCCCGAGATCGTGAAATTTCCTTGTTCGAGCGGCGTGCCGCGCGGGTTGGAATTGCGGTCTTCCGCAAGGTCGCTCGTCGAAAGTGCTTCTTCCGAAGTTCCGCCGACGGCGAGTACAAGATCGAGCGGATTTCGCGTATTGTTCGGCAGTTCTTCGATCTCGCGTTCGGTGAGTGTGCTGCCGACGACGGTTCGCGTCGTGTCAACATCGAGGACAGATTCGGGATCGGCAGTTACTACCGTCTCGACGGCGACGCCCGCAAGAGCAAGCTTGAAATCCTGCTGAACGCGTTTGCCGGCGATCATCGGAAGTTCGGGCGTTTCCGTAACCCCGAAACCGGACGCCGTTGCGGTTACCTTGTATCTGCCGGGATCGAGAGCGAAGAATTGATACCGTCCGTCGCCATTGGTCGTCGTGGTCAATTCCTTTCCGTTCGTTACCTCTTTTATCGTAACCGAGGCTCCGACCACCGCCAGTCCGTTCGGGTCCGTTACAGTGCCAGAAACGGCGACGTGGTCAAGATCCTGACCGAGAGAAAAAACCGACAACATTAACACGAGCGCCGCTGTGAGCAGGCCGTAAACCGCAAATCTGCTATGCATTAACTAAATCTCCTAGAAACCTTGGGATAATATGGATTGTGTAATGCTAGCGGAAAAATGGCGTGAAATCAAAGAAATCCGAGCGAATTTGAGGAAGGCCCTTATCCGCGGAATTCCGTCCGTCGATGACGCGAAACCGTGATCAACGCGCTTGAACTCTTCTCTCCTTCGCCCTTTCGAACGAACTCGCCCGCGTGCGTCCGCAAATACTCGAAGAATCGTTCGAATTCGCGCTGCATTTCGTCCATCTTCGAACGCATATTCAGGATGATCTCGACGCCGGCGAGGTTCACGCCGAGGTCGCGTGTAAGCGAGAGAATAACTTCGAGCTGTTCTAGGTCTGTGTCGGAATAGAGGCGCGTATTGCCGTCTGACCGCGACGGCTTCAAAAGCCCTTCGCGTTCATACAGCCTCAGCGTCTGCGGATGTATCTCGTACTGCTCCGCGACGGCGCTGATCGTATAGGTTTTAACGCGCTTCTTCATCTCGAATTCGTCACTCGGCGGATCACTCAATGCCCATTGTCTTGCGGGGGTTTTCGGGGTTCGTTCTCTCGAACTGTCGCAAGATATCCTTCGTCTCTTCGGAGATCACTTTTGGCAGCGTTATCTTTACTTCGATGAACTGATCGCCCCGCAGCGAAGGATTTCTCAGGCTCGGAAAACCACGCTCGCGAAGCCTGAACTTCTGTCCCGACTCGGTCCCCGCAGGTATCTTCAACGCCGCTTTGCCCTCGGCGGTCGGCACCTCGATGCGAGTTCCGAGCGCCGCCTCCGGCACGGTTATCGGAACCGTTACGTAGATATTCTCGCCCTTGCGTTCGAGGAATTTATGCTTGCCGACATTCGTAACGATGAAAAGATCGCCCGGTTCGGCTCCAAGCCGTCCGCCGTGCCCTTTCTTCGGCACACGCACGCGCGATCCCGTATCGACGCCCGCAGGTATCTTTACTTTCACCTGTTCGCTCTTCGGTGTCGTTCCCTTACCGTGACAAAGCGAGCAAGGTTCTCGTCGGCGGCCGGTGCCTTCGCAATCCGGACAGGCTTGCGAGAATTGCAGCCTGCCGCCCGTACGCATCACCTGGCCCGAACCCTTGCAGGTCGGGCATGTAACGACCGGGCCGCCTGTATCGCCTGCGCCTTGGCAACGCGAACATTGCTCCGAGCGGTTGACCGTGATGTTGGTCGTAAGTCCCGTGAACGCCTCGTCAAAACTCAGCGCAAGCGGGATCTCGATGTCGCGGCCGCGTTTCGGAACCGCACGCGGCGGTTCGGGTTGAGCACGGGATCCGCCGCCGCCAAAAAGGTCTGAGAAAATATCCCGAAAACTGCCGGACCCGCCGCTCGTTCCGCCGCCGGAGAAATCGAATCCCGAGAAGTCGAATCCGCCCGGGGGCGTTCCCGCTTGACCGCCCGCACCTGCGGCCGTTGCGAATGGCGAATCCGGATCGAGATTGTCCGCGTAATACCCGAAGCGGTCAAAAACCTTTCGCTTCTTCGCATCCGACAGAACGTCGTTCGCTTCCTGTATGTCCTTGAACTTGTCCTCGGCAGACTTGTCGTTCGGATTTACGTCCGGGTGATATTTACGCGCCAAGCGCCGATACGCCTTCTTGATCTCGTCAGCGGTCGCGCTCTTTTTAACGCCTAGAATTTGGTAATAATCCTTTTTCGCCACCTAATCTCCAAACCCGAACGCGAACTTAACCGCGTCAAAGACCTCTTCGAGCTTCTCCTCGCCAAGATGTGTGATGTAGCCCCCGAGCCGTTCCTTACTCACCGTCTGTATGTGGTCGACGTTTATCAGGCATGGTCCTTCCATACCATCATCTTCATCAAGCCAAACGGTTGACGGAGTGTCTCGAAGAGTGGATGTGATCGGAACTACGGTGATCTGATTCAGCAATGGGATCGCCGAATCGCGGGTGATGATAGGGGCCGGCCGTCGTTTATCAGGATCTTTCAGTTTGATCCAATAAACATCACCTCTGATCATTATTGATCACCCCAATCCTGGATATCTTCCCATTCGCTTAGTTCGCCGACCTCGTGCGGAGTTTGAGGGAGCTTTTGATAGCTCTCCTGAAATCGACGAACTTTGTCCTCGGTCGATTCCCGACGCAAGCCCTTACGCAATATCTCGTTCACAAGGTCAGCTCGTGACCGATGCGAATTCTTCGCAAGTCGATCTATCTGCGGCATGATCGCCTCGTCCACTTCGATCTGAACACCCATAAGAGACCTAAGATAAGCGGCAGTCCCAGCCGCCGCTTATCCTTTATATCACAGACGTTAGTCTTTCTTCTCGTCTTCGACATCGACGTATTCGGCGTCGATGACGTCGCCGTCTTCCGAAGCCGCGGTCGAACCGCCGTCGCCGGAAGCCGACGCAGACGAAGCCTGTTCGCCCGAAGCAGCATCGCCGCCACCGGCGCCTTGCTGGCTGTATAGAACCTCGGCAAGCTTGTGCGACGAGGTCTGCACCTTGTCGAAGGCAGCGTTCATCGCATCCGCATCGTCGCCTGCAAGAGCGGTCTTTGCTTCTGCGATCGCCGATTCGATGTCAGTCGCCGCCGCCGCATCAAGCTTGTCCTTGTTCTCGCTAAGCGTTTTTTCGACGCTGTAAACAAGACCGTCAAGCCGGTTGCGTGCCTCGATCGAGGCTTTCTTCTTCTCGTCCTCGGCAGAGTGCGATTCGGCGTCCTTCATCATCTTGTCGATCTCTTCTTTTGAGAGGCCGCTAGACGCCGTGATCGTGATCTTTTGTTCGCGTCCGGTGCCGATATCCTTCGCCGAGACGTTCACGATACCGTTCGCGTCGATGTCAAATGTAACTTCTACCTGCGGAACACCACGCGGTGCAGGCGGGATGCCGACGAGGTGGAATTTGCCGAGCGTCTTATTGTCAGACGCCATCGGCCTTTCGCCCTGCAGCACGTGGACTTCGACCGATGTCTGATTGTCCGAAGCGGTCGAAAATACCTCTGATTTTCGCGTCGGGATGGTCGTGTTCTTCTGGATCATCGGCGTCGCGACGCCGCCAAGCGTCTCGATACCCAAGCTGAGCGGCGTAACGTCGAGAAGCAGAATGTCCGTCTTCTCGCCGCCGAGCACGCCCGCCTGAACGGCCGCTCCGAGTGCGACAACTTCGTCCGGGTTGACCGACTTGTTCGATTCCTTACCGAAAAAGCCCTTGACCATCTCCTGAACCTTCGGGATACGCGTCGAACCGCCGACAAGCACCACTTCCTGAATGTCCTTTGCCGAAAGGTTCGCGTCCTTGATCGCCTGTTCGACCGGCGGCATAAGCCGCTTGAGAACGGGTTCGACCAATGCCTCGAATTTTGCGCGCGTGAGCTTCATCACGAGGTGCTTTGGCCCGCTCGCATCGGCGGTAATGAACGGCAGGTTGATCTCCGTCTCCATCGCGCTCGATAGCTCGACCTTTGCCTTCTCCGCGGCCTCTTTCAGCCGCTGAAGAGCCATCTTGTCGTTATGCAGGTCGATGCCCTGATCTTTCTTGAATTCGTCGATGATCCAACCGACGAGCACCTCGTCAACGTCATCGCCGCCGAGGTGCGTGTCGCCGTTCGTCGATTTCACCTCAACAACGCCTTCGCCGACCTCTAGGATCGAGATATCGAATGTGCCGCCGCCAAAGTCGAACACAGCGATCGTCTCGTCTTTCTTCTTATCAAGTCCGTAAGCCAATGCCGCCGCCGTCGGTTCGTTGACGATACGCAGGACTTCGAGGCCCGCGATCTTGCCGGCGTCTTTGGTCGCCTGACGCTGTGCGTCGTTAAAATACGCCGGAACCGTGATAACGGCCT
>DAORTR010000002.1:0-58837 GCA_035432765.1 Pyrinomonadaceae bacterium | reverse complement strand
GTGCGACGACCTCGCAAAAGTGCATACGTGCGGGCGGCAAGCACAACGACCTCGACGAGGTCGGCAAAACCGCACGACATCACACCTTTTTTGAGATGCTCGGCAATTTCTCGTTCGGCGACTATTTCAAAGCGGAAGCCATCGGCTTCGCGTGGGACCTGCTTGTGAATGAATTCGGACTCGACACTGAGCGGCTTTGGTTCTCGGTGTTCGAAGGCGACGCGGAAGTCGGTCCGGATTCGGAAGCTCGCGAATTTTGGATAAAGGCCGGTGCAAGGCCCGAACGCGTTCTCGGCTTCGGCCGCAAGGATAATTTTTGGCAAATGGGCGACACAGGCCCGTGCGGCCCTTGCTCTGAGATCCACTATTACATGGGCGAAGATCCTTCAGACCTCACCAAGAACAGCCCCGAATGGGTCAACGGTCCAGGCGATACGACGATGGAGATCTGGAACCTCGTCTTTATGCAGTACAACCGAACGCTTGAACGGGACGGGAACTTCCTGCTCACGCCGTTGCCCGCACCGTCGGTAGATACGGGAATGGGCCTCGAACGTATGACCGCCGTGATGCAGCACGTAAAGACCAATTACGAGACGGACCTTATTAAGCCGCTCGTCGAATTCGCGGCGGGATTGGCGTAACGATATCAGATGCGCACGTGATAAACGTACTCCTCATCGAACGACAAGAGATCGTACGCAAGGGCATTGCGGCGATGCTTGCAGATACCGAACGATACACGATCCTCGCGAGTACGGCCGACGCAAAAGAAGGTTTAGAGCTATTTCAGCGATCGCGTCCCGACGTCGTCATCCTCGGCCTGAGATTTGTCGATTCCTGCTCGATAGACGCCCTTCCTGCTTACTTTGAGATCGAACCGACGGCAAAGGTCGTGATCCTTGCCGACAATGCCGGAGACGGCGAAATTGCGAAGGCTCTGAAACTCGGCGCTCTCGCATTTGTTTCGAAGGACGGCACAACGCAAGACCTTCTCGCCGCCGTCGAAGCCGCCGCGTTGGGAAAGAAGTACGTTCCAAACGATATTGCCGAGGTTTTGACCGCACATTTCGGCGAAGATGAGTTGACGCCCGCCGAGACGAACGTCTTGCAGTCGATCGTGAGCGGGATGTCGAACAAAGAGATCGCCTTCGCCCTCGATGTTACGGAAAACGCCGTAAAGAGCCACATTCAGAATATTTTCTCGAAGATCGGCGTCTCCGACCGAACTTCTGCGGCGACCGCGGCAATAAGACGCGGCCTTGTGAGAGTTGACCTTTAACGGGCCGAGGCGGGCTAGGTCAGTTGACGCGCCATTTGTAACACTATGAACGAAATCAAGAACGCATTAACAGAGTACGCGGAATTGTTTACTTCCAACGAAAGCCCCGTATTGCGGGAACTTCGCGAGCATTGCTATACGCATTATGAGGATTCGTCGATGCTTTCCGGGCACGTGCAAGGGCGGATACTTTCGCTATTTTCGAGGATGATCAGGCCGCGTTTGGTGGTCGAAATCGGCACTTATCTCGGTTATTCGGCGATTTGCTTTGCCGAAGGGCTTGCCGAAGGCGGGAAAGTAATTACATTGGACGTACAAGAAGAGACGAATCGCGTCGCTAGGTCTTTCGTAGAGCGGACCGAATACAAAAATGCCATCGATTTTCGCCTCGGTGAGGCAAAAGACCTCATCCCGGAGATCAAAGACCCCATCGACCTCGTATTTATCGACGCCGATAAGTCGAATTACTCGCTCTATTACGACCTCGTCTTCGATCGGCTGAGAAAAGGCGGCTTTATCCTTGCCGACAACGTCCTTTGGAGCGGCCGCGTCCTAAATGAGGAAAAGGACGCCGACACGCAAGCCCTGCACGACTTCAACCTGAAGGTGCAGGCCGACGAGCGTGTCTCGAACGCCCTCTTGCCCATCCGCGACGGCCTAATGGTCGTGTGTAAGTTGTAGATTGACTTATAATTAGCTGGACAACTATAATATCTAATAGTACACTATGCACAAGAAGCCTAGACTTCTGACGTTCATTGAGGTTCCGATGTTTATGAGGAAGATCGATGAGTTGGGAGGAATCGATCTTTTGGTTGCAATTGAAAACGAGTTGATCGCGGATCCCGAACGCGGTGCCGTGATTCAAGGCACGAACGGAGCTAGGAAGGCGCGAATCGCTGACCCGACAAGAAAGGGCGGCAAGAGCGGTGGATTGAGATACATTTACACGTATTTTGTTGCTTACGACCGCATTTATTTGTTCTATCTCTACGCTAAAGGTGAGCAGGCCGATCTAACTACTCCCCAGAAAAAGATGCTTGGGCAATTGATAAAGGAAACAAAGAATCAGTTGAAGAGTGCAGAAAGTTAGCCGGTAAGACTATGGATGAGAAAATATTCGAAGAAATGTTGGTTGGTGCGAAACAGATGCTCGACCATGCGGCCGGTAAAAAGGTTGTTGGCGTTCGCGAAGTGGTTCGAGAGGTAAATCCTCCGAGGCCGATGGCCAAGAAGGAGATCGTCGAACTCCGACGAAGCTTGAATGTTTCCCAGAGTGCGTTCGCGGTCCTGCTAAATACCTCCGCGGCAACGGTCAGAGCGTGGGAGCAGGGAACGAATAGACCGAGCGGCGCCGCATTACGGCTACTGGCGATAGCGCGCAAGAATCCAAAAGCATTGTTTCTAGACTAGCAATGGGAAGGATGGACCAGAAGAATTTGGCAACTTACGAACTGCGACGGGTTATATTCTTCGGTGCGGTGGCGAGCGGTAGTTTGATCTTTTCTTTGGTTTTTCTCCTATCCTTGGTTCGCAGGTGTCGGATCACCTAGGTAATTATACTGATACACTCGGCGAAATGATGGGCTATATCGAGTTCTTTCTTTTCGCGTTTGGATCTTACTTCGCCGCGGCCGTCATCGTTTTGCGAGTTGCCGATCGTCTCTCAAGGCTCGGCGCTTCGTGGCCGCTAGTTGCTTTATTCGGTTCGATCATTTTTTCCGTTGGGTTCGTGTTGCGTATTTGGATCTCATCGGTTGTGAACGACCCTGCAAGAAGCTCGGACCAACTGTCTCTTCTTGGGCTTTGGGCGGTTCCGGTTTCGATGCTTTTCGTCACGGCCGTTTGTTCACTTATCACTCTGACAGGCTGCGGTCTCGCGTCAGCTGTCGTATATACCGATAAACGGCCTTCCGCTCTCTCAAAATAATCACCTGAAAGTATTAGTTCTTGGACTTCTTGTAACGGCTTTGCGGCTTCGTGCCTTCGTGGCAAGCGATTTGCCGAGCGATTTGCCACAAAGACACGAAGACACTAAGGCAGAAAGACACGAAGACACAAAGACACAAAGACACAAAGACACAAAGACACAAAGACACTGAGGCATGGAGAAGACGGGCAGCGATCGAGTGAAGAAGGCCGCCTCAAGTCACCCGAAAGTATTAGCTTCCGGTCGCTGCAATTGATGGTTACATTCCGTTGATAAGACGATAGACTTCTTGTAGTGGATTTGTGTCTTCGTGCCTTTGTGGCAATAAGAGGTTTGCCACGAAGGCACGAAGACACAAGGAGAGACAAGGAGGAATTTATGACGACAGCGACATCAAGACAGGAAAGGGCAATGAGGACAGTTGAGAAGATGGTTGCGCCGCCGGGAGCGCATTGGGTTGGTGATGGATTTCACGTACACGGTTTTTTCCCGCACGGGCCGCTTTCGGCGACGCGAATGAGTCCGTTCTTCTTACTTGACTACAACGCGCCGACGAATTTTCCGCCGCGCGAAGAACCGTATGGCGTCGGTCCGCATCCGCACCGAGGGTTCGAGACGGTCACGATCGCGTATAAGGGAAAGGTCGAGCATCACGATTCTCACGGCGGCGGAGGCGTGATCGAAGAGGGCGACGTCCAATGGATGACGGCGGGGAGCGGGCTCCTGCACAAGGAGTTTCACGAGCAGGAGCAAAGCCGAAAGGGCGGCGTGTTTCACATGGTGCAGCTTTGGGTCAATCTGCCCGCAAAGTACAAGATGACGCCGCCGAAGTATCAGGCGATCACGAACGCGGAAATGGGACGCGTCGCGTTGCCGAATGGAGGCGAGGTCGAGATCATCGCGGGTGAGTTCGGCGGAGCGAAAGGTCCGGGCACGACTTTTACGCCGGTGAATATGTTGAACGTACGTCCCCCAAAGGGCGAAACGGTCGAGCTGGAATTCCCGGCGAATTTCACAACATTCGTGCTTGCGATCGAAGGCGCGGGTCGCTTAAACGGTAAGGACGAGCTAAAGACCGATCATTTGGCGTTGCTCGGCACTGACGGCGAGCGGTTCACGATCGAAGCAACTCAAGAGAATTCGACGTTTCTCGTCTTAAGCGGCGAACCGATCGACGAACCGATCGCACAATACGGGCCGTTCCTTATGAACACACAGGCAGAGATCGCACAGGCGATCAATGACTTCAATTCGGGCAAATTCGGCTACCTCGACTAAGTAAAAATGGGCAAGTCTCCCACTTTGCCCTCAACCCTCTAGCCCGCCGCTTTACAAACTTGCTAAACTAAAAGGCGTGTTAACTCGCGAGCTTGAAGCAACATTGAGCACGGCGGTCGATGAGGCCGTCAAATATCGGCATGAGTACGTAACGCTCGAACATTTGCTGCACGCATTGATCGAGGATGAAACCGCTCGCGATATTCTCGTAAACTGCGGTGCGGACCTCGCCGAGCTCGAACGCGCGCTTAGCGATTATTTCGCGACAGTCCTCGAGAAGGTTCCGGATAACGTGCAGCCCTCGATGCCGGAACTTACGACCGCTTTCCAATCGACGATATCTTACGCCGTACTGCAGGCCGAAGGCAGTGGACAGCGTTCGGTCGATACGGGCAACATTCTCGCCGCTCTTTATCAGGCACAGCAGGCCTATGCCGTGTATCTTCTCTTGCAGCAAGGCGTAACTCGGCTCGATATTTTGAATTACATTTCGCACGGTATCTCAAAGATCGAGACGCTCGGCGAACGGTTCGAAGGCACTGCCGAACCTGAAGGCGAACTCGCCGAAGGGCAGAACGTTCAGAAGAAGGATCCGCTCGAAAGCTTCACGGTCGAGTTGGTCGCAAAGGCTGCTGCCGGTGAGATCGACCCGATCATCGGACGAGCGGAGGAGATCGAACGCACCATCCAAGTGCTTTGCCGCCGAAAGAAGAATAATCCACTGTATGTCGGTGAACCCGGCGTCGGCAAAACAGCGCTTGCGGAAGGCTTAGCATTGAAGATAAGCGAAGGCGCTGTGCCTGAAGTGCTCACGGACGCAAAAGTTTACGCGCTCGATATGGGTGCAGTTCTTGCGGGAACGCGTTATCGTGGCGATTTTGAGTTGCGGTTCAAGGCGATCATCAAAGAACTGCAAAAGCAGGACAACGCCATTCTGTTCATCGACGAGATACACACGATCGTCGGTGCCGGTTCGGTTTCGGGCGGTTCAATGGATGCGTCGAATATATTAAAGCCTGCGTTGGCAGCCGGCACGCTTCGATGCATAGGTTCGACGACGCACGCGGAATATAAGGCGGCGTTCGACCGCGATCGTGCGCTTGCGAGACGCTTTCAGAAGATCGACATCAACGAGCCGACAGTCGCCGAGACCTACGAGATCCTGAAAGGCCTGCGAAAATATTACGAAGACCACCACGGCGTAAAATATTCGGATGATTCGCTGCGAACTGCCGCCGAACTTGCCGGAAAATACATCAGCGACCGCTTCCTGCCGGACAAAGCGATCGACGTCATCGACGAGGTCGGCGCGAGCGTCAAATTGCGTCCGGCAACGAAACGCCCGAAGCGCATTTCCACCAATATGGTCGAGAAGGCGATCGCACGTATGGCGAAAATTCCGCCGCGGTCAGTCGTCGCGAACGAGAAGGAACGCTTGAAGACGCTCCGTGACGATCTTAAGAAGCATATCTTCGGGCAGGACGATGCGATCGACGCCCTCGTCGATTCGATACAGATCTCGCGTGCGGGCATCGGCCACGAGACAAAGCCTGTCGGTTCATTCCTATTCTCAGGGCCGACGGGCGTCGGCAAAACGGAAGTTTCGAAGCAGCTCGCCGAGGTGCTCGGTATCGAGTTCATACGCTTTGATATGAGCGAATACGCCGAGCCGCACACGGTTTCGCGGCTTATCGGCGCGCCGCCGGGATACGTCGGGTTCGATCAGGGCGGTCTTTTGACCGAGGCGATAATGCGTACGCCGCACGCGGTTCTTGTGCTCGACGAGATCGAGAAAGCGCATCCGAATCTATTCAATCTGCTGCTGCAGGTGATGGATTCCGCGACGCTGACCGACAACAACGGAAAACGTGCGGATTTTCGTAACGTCATTCTCATAATGACGACGAACGCCGGTGCGAGGGAGCTTTCGTCCGGCGGCGTCGGGTTCAGGAATTCGTCCGAGACGAAGGGAAGCGCAAAGGGAGCGATCGAGAGGACGTTCACGCCCGAATTTCGCAATCGCCTCGACGCCTGGATCGCCTTCAAACCGCTTGGCCTCGACGTGATCAAGCTCGTTGTTGATAAATTCATACGCGAATTGAACGGTCAACTCGCCGAGAAACGCGTGAACATCGTTCTCGGCGAAGATGCACGCGAGTGGCTGGCAAAGCATGGCTTCGATCCGCGGTTCGGCGCGCGTCCGATGTCGCGTCTCATACACGACAAGATCAAACAGCCGCTCGCGAACGAGATCCTCTTCGGCAAGCTCGCTGACGGCGGAACTGTAAAGATCGCAGTCGAAGACGATAAACTCTCGCTGCGGGTCGGCTAAACTATTTCTGTTAATGAACCGTGAGACAGACGTACTGATCGTTGGAGCGGGCCCGACGGGCTTAGCGCTCGCGGTGCAGTTCGTTCGTTACGGCCTCGACTTTGTTATCCTCGACGCGAAAGAGACGACGACGCCATTCTCGCGTGCGATCGGCGTGCAGGCTCGCACACTCGAGATCTACGATCAGATCGGCCTTGCCGACGGCCTCATCTCGCTCGGGCATACGGCGGAAAAAGCGAAGTTCCTAAAGGGCGGCGTTGTACTTGGCGAAGCAAATTTAAGCGAACTCGGCGTGGGGCAAAGTCCTTATCCTTTTGTCTTGCTGGTCGAGCAAGGCGCGCACGAGGATCTTTTATACCAACACATTAAGAGCGAAGGACGCGACGTGTTGTGGAAACACAAGCTTATATCGCTGAGCGATGACGGCGATGGAGTTGACGTGACCGTGCAAGGTCCCGACGCCTCCAAGTTTAGCGTTCACGCGAAATATCTCGTCGGATGCGACGGAGCAAAAAGCAGCGTACGGCGCGACTTGGGCTTAACTTTCGAGGGCGACACGGTCGAGCGTCTGTTCTACGTTGCGGATATCGAACTCGATTGGCCGCACGGCCACGACGCGCTCCAAGTCAACCTCGGCGAGAACACGCTGACCGCGTTCTTTCCTCTTAAGGGCGAGAACCGCTGGCGGATCGTCGGAACCTTTCCTGAAGGGCACAAAAAGGACGAAGCCGACATTCCGTATGAAGAGATCGAGGCGCAGATCGAGCACGATATGGGCGTCAAACTCGATATCAAAAAGGTGAATTGGTTCTCGGTCTATAACGTACATTCGCGTGCGGTGGATTCGTTCTCCAAGGGGCGTTGCTTTGTCGCAGGCGATGCCGCACACATTCACACGCCGGCCGGAGCGCAAGGAATGAACACCGGCATACAGGACGGCTACAATCTAGCGTGGAAGCTTGCATTTGTTCTGAACGGACACGCGAGCGAGAAATTGCTCGCGACATACAACGAAGAGCGACTCGTGAATGCCAGGAATTTGCTTAAGACGACCGACCGCTTCTTTGAGTTTGCGGCGAGCGAAGAATGGTTGATCTCGTTCGTCCGGAATAACATTTTCCCGTACGTTTTCGATACGGCTCTAAAATTCGACTTTGTGAAGAGCGAGCTTTTCGCGACCATTTCGCAGATCGGGATCAGTTATTCGGATGAATCCTTGAGCTCGGACATAGGCAATTTTCGAGTGAAGGCCGGCGATCGACTGCCTTGGTTCAAGCTCGACGGCACGAGCATCTACGACGATGTAAAAGAGCCGCGCTTTCACCTGCTTATGTTCGGCGCGGAAGATGCAGCTCGCGTTGAAATGTCGGATGGGCTAGAAGCGAAGTGGCGGGACGAGATCACTGTCCGTTCATTTCCGCTCGACCCCGAAGTAATAAGGGTCTTCGGAATCGACAGCCCTTTTCTCGCGCTCCTTCGGCCCGACAATTACATCGGCTATTTGTCCGACGACCTTTCGGCTGAAAAGCTGAACGAATATCTCGCACGGTACTCGTTCATTAATGGGAATCGATAATTGGACAAGTGTGAAACGTTGACAGGGCGGTATGACCAATGGTATTACTTTTGTATGAGCGTATCCAAGGTCACGATCTCAATTGAATCGAACCTTCTTGGAAAGGTGGATCGCCTTGTACGAGATCGGGTGTTTTCAAACCGAAGTCAGGCGGTGCAGTCCGCAGTCGAAGAGAAGCTCACGCGGCTGGATGAGAATCGTCTTGCCCGCGAATGCGCCAAGCTCGACAAGGCGGATGAACGTAAATTGGCTGACATGGGCTTAGCGAGCGAGGCGGACGAATGGCCCGAATACTAAGGGGCGATATCGTCTGGGCGAATCTCGATCCAACGCTCGGGCATGAACAAGCGGGCAAGCGGCCCGTGTTGGTCTTGAGCGAAAACGTTTTTAACGACCGGTCCGGAACGGTCATTGCCGTCGCACTTACAAGCCAAAAGCCGTCCGCCGGCTTTCCCCTAACGTTGGAGCTTTCGGATCCTAAGCTCCCAAAACGGTCGTGGGCGAAGATCAGCCAGATACGAACCCTTTCGACACAACGCCTAGGCAAAAAGATCGGAAAGGTGTCGGGCGCGGAGATCAACGCCGTGATCGAGGGCTTGATTGAGATCATCGGGGGCCGGTAAGGCGGTGCCTCCAATCGTACGATCGAACTCCATCCATTTCAGACAAGTTTCCGATAGACGCAGTTCTCGATTATCTCGCGCGGTGCTAATTGCCGATCGGGTCGCCCGGAGGCGTTGCAAGCGGCGGCGTGCGTTTCGTCGGTTCGTAAGGCCGCGAGAGGAATCGCTCTATGTCGTCGATGGTTGAGCGGTTGTGTGTCGCCGCGTCGCCAACGGCGCGTTGGCGTTTTAAGTAAGCGGCGAGCGAACGAAGAGACTCGCTCGCTATGGCCCGGACCTGCGGACGTGCGTCCGTCTCGGCGGCAAGTTCCATCAAGCGTGTTACAACGAGGCTCTCGACGCCGCGTTCGATCTCGGCTTCGCGTCGATCCGCCGATACTGGTGCCTTCCACGTCGCTTTGATCAAAGCATCGACAACTTCACTGAATCCCGGACTCGTTTTGTCGGCCGCGTTCTGATCGATCGTGCGCGCGGCGCGATCACTTTGGAGCAATCCGCTGACAGCGAGATCTGCGGCGATCTCGGCGGCTCCGACCGGATCGAATATCGGCGACGTTCGCTTTGTGAATAATTCCGAACGGCTCGAGCGATAGCCGCTCGCAACGGGCGGCATCATTTCGAGAATGTTCTCGGGAATAACGAGATCTTTGGCGTTGATCGTTGAAAGGACGAGAGCGAGAGCTTTTCGCTGCCTGTCCGCCGGCACGGGCGAAGCGACGGTCTTCGGCATCGTGCCGTCTTTCCCGCGAACCGAGAACGTGTAATACACGCCGCCGATCTCTCGTACGGCCGCCGACAACTGATATCGGTGATGCAGATACAGCGGCATAAATTTATTCTCAAGCTCGGACATCGGCGTGCCAACGGGAATATTCTTGATGCCAAAATTATTAAGCCCGATACGGCGAACCTGCATTTCGTGTTCTAGCATCGCGATCGGATCCGGCCCGTTGTCCCAGAGGTTTGCGAGCGGATCGGCAGCGCTTGCGGGGCGGGCTTCCGAGTCCGAGAGATACAACATCCCCTTGCTGACGCCGTCTCTTACGATCGCGTCGAGGGCAACATCTTCGTTCGTCCCCGGGGAAAATTGGGCATACGAATACGTAACGGCAAACTTATCGAACGCTCCGATCCCGACGGCGTATGCGTCGCTGTAGTCGAGCTTGCCGTTCGTGATCTTGACCATCGGCGCCGGATAATCCATTACCGACGCGCGGCCGTATGTGCTCGCCGCGAAGTTGTGTGAAAAGCCGAGCGTGTGCCCGACCTCGTGTGCAGAGAGTTGCCGAATGCGGGCGTATGACATCGCGGTCGCTTCCGCGGCAGAGTCGTCCGTCAATAGATAGTCAGTATCCGGGAACGCTCCGAGATCGCACGCGAAACTGCCGTTCAGATACTGCGGCATCATTCCGGTGCCGAGCAGAAAATCCTGACGGGCGCGCTGCGAATCGAGCGTTACATCGCCTTTCAGGATCTCGCCTGTACGCGGATCGACAACGCTGTCGCCGATCGACCAACCACGCGTCGAACGGTGAACCCAATTGATGACGTTGTAACGCACATCCATCGGGTCAGCATCGGCGGGAAGTACTTTGACCTGAAACGCATTCTTAAAACCTGCGGCCTCGAATGCTTGGTTCCACCAGCTTGCGCCCTCGACGAGAGCCTCCTGAATGGCCTTCGGTGCGCCGTTATCGACGTAATAAACTATTGGTTTGATCGGTTCGCTGATAGCGGCACTCGGGTCTTTCTTCTCGAGACGATGGCGGATGATCCAACGCTGTTCCAGGTCTTGGTTGATGTCCGTTCCGTAATCGTAAAAGCTGATCGAGATCGCACCCGTGCGCGGGTCGAAACGCCGCGGCGTGTACTTGTCATCGGGCAGTTCGACAAAAGAACTGCGTTCGCGCACCGTAACGTGCTTTCCGGTCGGCGCGACCTGATTTATCAGGAACTTAGCCGGCGAACTCGTCGTCAACGTAACGGTCGCCTCGACCTCGGTATTGAGCGGAAAGCCTTTTGTGTTCGGCAGGTAAAGTGCGCTGCGGCTTTCGTCAAAGCTGTAGTTTCCCTGCTGAGCGCCATTCAAACGATCAGCGACGCCGTGCGCATCGCGGACTAGAAAGCTCGTAGCATCGACGAGAAGCTTGCCGCCTTCTTCAGCCTCGACCTTGAAGCCCCAAATGACCGAGCGTGCGAACGATTCTTCGACCGACTTCTTCTGCTTCTCGTCGCCGGTCGCACGATAGTCGTAGTTCGGCTGAATTAGCAGGATCTTGTTGCCCGCACGTTCAAAGAGCACGACGCGCGTCGATCCCAACTGGCCGCGGTCAAGCCCGAGCGGATTCGATCCGACGCCCGTCGGCAAACTCACAAGATAGAGAAACTCTTTGTTGAACCGTGTGATCTCCATAAAGATCTTGCCTTCCTCGCGGTTTATGTAAAGCGGAATGAAGCCGTCGATCTTTTGCGTCTTCTCGACGATCGAGGCAAATGTCTTTTGCGGCTTCTCAGGTTTATCCTGAGCAGGAATGGAGAGCGAAAAGAGTGCGAAAGCGCACGCGACCAGAAGTATGCGTTTCATTGGCATTTGACGAGTCTATTTTGTCCGAAACTTGTTAAAGAAATCTAACAGCTTTTACGTTTCATTGCACGAATAAGTTTTCGCGGGCTATTTTCGAAGCGTTACGATCAGCGCGTCGCCGATCTTACGCTCTCCGCCTTTGTCCGAGGGTTGATTAACGATCTTGCCGTCAAGCACCATCGTTGTCGAGCCGCCGCCATCGAGATTCAACGCATCGACCGCGCCAAGCGCCAGCAGAAAGTCCGCGAGATCGTAAAGATCAATGCCCGTGCTCGCATCGCTCCTGCCGTCGGCTGTGAGCAAAAGGACTTTGCCGTCCGTAAGAATGGCGACCGCCGTCCTCGGATGCCGCGTCTCGACAAAGTCTTTCGACGCTTTTTCCTCTTTCCACGTAATGTCGATCTTCCCGCCCCGGATCAAACGAGGCGCGCCGCCTACGACATCTTCTATGGTCCGATCTGCAGGCGTGATGCCGGGGCTTGTGAAGTCGATACGTTCGCGTATGTTGTCTCCAACTTTGAACTTCGGTGCGTTCTTTTTGCGTTCACCATTGAAAGACAGGACAAATCCGTCCGGCGGAATAGGCGAGCTACTATCGCGGATCGCCCGAACACGGCCCCTGCTTACGACGATCTCGACGCCGCCGGGATCGGTCAATGTAGTTCGGCCAAATGACGGAAAATATATCACCGAATCGTTCTCAACACGTTCGCGGTTCACGCCGCGAACAAAGCCCTCAAGATAGCGTCCGTTCCATTGTAGGTCGCCCGCAAATCCGCGGATCGGCGTAAGACGCACGTCAGTTCGCTTTGCGGTATTTGAGATCACTAGAGCCTCGCGTCCGACGATCGGATCGCTGAATAGCTGCTTATCTATCAGCAGAATTCCCGTGTCTTCACCGGCGAAGATACTATTGTCGAGGCGGAAAAATCCTGCGTTTATCGCGGCGACAGCGTTGTGGCGTCGTGCGAGTGAGGATGTTTTCTCGGTGCCGATTGCGGAATCCATCGCGTGGACGACATCGAGGCGTATTTTTTTAAGATCGAGTCGCAGAAGATCGAAATTAACGTTTCGGCCGTCGATCACGCGGGAAAGTTTCACGTATTCGACGCCCGGATGGACGTCTTTGAAGTCCTGAGCGGCCGCAAAGCCCGCAAGAATAGCCAATAGAACGGCCAGCAAGGAGAGTGTTTTAACAGAATGATGCTGCATACGTGGCAAACGCAACACAAGCTTGTGAAAATCGCTGTCCCAGAATTCAGGAACCTTTTACGTATGGATGCCATGCCCCGCGCCAATCAAAGACCTCGAGGGCGCGGAAGCGTTTCTTGTAGTCGTAGAATGACTCGCCCTCGTAGGCAAAGCCCGGATAGTAGAAACTGCGTCCGGTTTCGATCGAATATTCGATCTCTTTGAGCATTGTAAAGATACCGAGACGCCGGTCGGTAAGCGTCGGGTCAAACGCCGCGTATATGCCGGAAGTAGCTATGCCGCCTTCGTCAAAATAGCTGACCGCAACGAGGCCTTCGCCGTCGTAAACTGCGAGTTCGCTCGCAGGTGCCGGTTCGCTTGCAGGCTCTGACGAAAGGAAACAATAGATCGAATCAGGGATCGAATGCTTAAAGCGGACTCGATGTCGGTCAAAAAGATCGTTGGATTCTTCCGTGATGCTGATCGGGCGGATCTCGCAGCGAAGATCGCTGTTTCGGCGCAAGGTTCTCCGCTGGCTTTTTGAGAAAGAAAAGTCCTCTAATCGGATCCTGAGCGGCAGAACGCGGCGAATGTCGTCTTCATTATTGTCATAAAGGCTCAGGCTGTATCGGTAGAAATAATCTCCGAAATGCCGCCAAGCGCGAGAGAGCAGGATGTCCATCTTGCTTTGCGAGATCGAGTCCGCGTAGAAGGACTCGTTGATGAAAATGATCTCAGAGGCCCGAGTACCAGTCATAGCCTTCGTTCGCCCAATAATCCTGCGGCCGCGCGTTGGTAAAGTCTATTCGGCCGATGCGTTTCAACTGCTTAATGCCGTATTTTGTCGGAGAAGCCAGTCGAAGAGGCGCTCCGTGCTTCGAAGTTAACACTTCGCCATTCATCTCGTAAACAAGTAATGTCTGCGGGTGCATTATGGAGGGCGTGTCCCACCCGACAAAATAGGCGCCGTCAGGCGTTGCGAGCGAAACGTATGGCGGCATTTCTTCGGGCGATCTCCACGGCGTGAAAGCCGCGACGAGGTCGGAGAATTTCGGGCCTGTCCATTGCACGATAGTTGACCAACCCTCGATGCATTTGAACTCCGTGATGTACTCAGACTTCGGCAGGCGGTGAATATCCTCCATTGTCAGCACGAGATCCTCGTCGCGTTGCGGAATCCCGCCAATATTCAATCTCCAAGCTGCAAGATCGACGTCGGTCTCAATGCCGAGCATTCCGTTGACGCGCGCCGGTCGAGTGATCTTCTCGGCAGGGAATTCTGCAGCAAGATGCGCGGGTCTATAGAACGCGGACGTAAGGTTCTCGTTGAATCTAAAGATCTTTTGAAGAAAGGCGACCTTTGTCTCGTCCGGCATCCAACGCCAGCCGAGAACGCCGACAAGAGCCGCAGCACCGCCGAGAAGAAATCCACGACGGGACTTTGTGGCAAGCACACTACGAGCTTCCGCATCGGATAATTCTTCGGAGAGCGAACGGCGCTCGACTCGCAGATTTGCTGAATTCTCACGCCCACCCGGCCATTTTGTGTCTTCTTCACGTTCCCCGCTCATTCTCCGCTACCCTCGGTTTTGATGATCTCGACGCCGGTTATCATTGATTGAAAATTCCGCCAACCTGCCAATACAACCTGCGCGATATGCACGACAAAAAATGCTGAAAATAGGATCATCAGCCAGAAATGTCCCCAACGGGCCCATTCGTAGCCGCCCAGCAAAGATGTAAATAGCGATGCCTGAAGCGGTTTGTAGATCGCGATGCCGGTTACGATCGAGCCTGCACCCATAAGGATCACGAGCGTGTAAACAATGCGCTGCGCGTCGTTGTATTTCCCTTGCGGCGGCTTTTGTCTAGAGATGTGCAGTTCGTAGAGCGCGACGCGAAATGCACGCTTGAAAGATCCGAGCGTCGGCAGAAGGGAGCGAAATTCACCCGAAACAGCTAGATACGCGCCGTAAGCGACGCCGTTCGCCGCAAACAGCCACATAAAGAAAAAGTGGAGCTGCATCCCTTCGGCGAGCCGATAGGGAACGCCGAGAACGCCGTAAAAGCCTTGCGGGAAAAAATAGAAGAGCTCGCGGCCGAAAAGCCGCAGCGAATAGACGGGATTCGCCCAGTAGATCAGCAGTCCGCTCCACATCATCATTGCGAGGAGCGGGAAATTGATCCAATGCATCCAGCGGATCGGTGCCCGATGCTTTTCTTCAACGCGTGCAGACATATTCGTTCGGCAAGCGGGATGGAAAATGTGCTTGCTCAAGACATTATTTCGTCAGGAGCGGGCAAAACGGATTCGGGAGACAGTTTCTTTTTTCGGCAAACTACCAGGAAACGTTCCCTTCCTTGGAAGTATCGATCTGCGCTAACTCCACGCCCTCATTAAAGAAGAAGATCTTCATATTATCGAAAAGGAACTGATGCGAATCCGTGTTCGAGACGTCGAGGCCGAAATGATTGATGAGCTGCATCTGCTTCTTTTGCCACGCCTGCCAGCAATCTTTGCAGATCTCTTTGGCCACACGTTCGCCGTCTTCACTAGGAAAAGGGGCGTAACCGAGCGGCTCACCTTTTTGCTCGCACCTTGTGCACTTAAATTTATCGTTTCCAAAAATAGCCATAGGTAAAATCTCCGATGACTCTAGTTATATCAATTTGAGAGCGCCTTTGCAGTACGCGAGAAAAGCCTGCCGACGAGAACGAAGATAAGCCCGATGACGACGAAGCCCGCAACGACGCCCGCTGCGTTGCGAAGTCCGACTCCGTAACCGAGCTTTGAGATATCGACGAACCAATACGGATACCAGCCCGTGAACCCGCCGTGGATCAAGGAATACACGACGTAAACAAGCGGATACGACAACCATTTGAACGCATCGGGCCACTTCAGGCCGCTCTTCGGCGTGCAGACGAACCAGAACACGACGAATGCGACCGGAATGAGATCGTGTACGGCATGGTCGGCGACCGCCCAAAGCCCTGTTAAACTCGCACGCAGCAAGAGACTATAAACGGCGCCGACAACCGTAATATAGACGGCGACGGCGGTTTGAACGCCCGGCCGCGAAAAGAATTTGCCGGCACGCGTCGCCGGGAAGAACGCGATCGCCGATGTCGTGATCGCGACAAGGACATTTGTCAGGATCGTAAAATAGCTGAAGAAGCGAATAATGCGCTCGCCCGCATCGACGCCTTCGGCGCGCGGCTGCGCAAGCGTCAGATAAAATTCGAGCGCGATGGCAAGCCAACCGACGATCGCGATAACTCCGGCGAATCCACGTTTCATATCGTTCTATCCTGCGTTGCGGATCGCCTCGAGGACATCGGCATCCGCAGGCCGGAAAAGGCTCAACGCCTGCGCCTTTTGATACACGATATTTCCGGCTTTGTCGATGACGACCACGCCGCGGGCCGAACGGCCCGGAAGCCAAGACTTCATATCGTACATCTCGGAAACTTTGCGGCCCACGTCGGACAAGAGCCTCAAAGGCAGGTCGTGCTCTGCCGCGAAATCTTTGTGCGAAGCGACAGAGTCCGTCGAAATACCGACGACCTCGGCTCCAGTTAGCTGATACTCGCCCCAATGGTCGCGCACGGAGCAAAGCTGCCGTGTGCAAACAGGCGTGTTGTCGCCCGGATAAAAAAGAAGCACGACGATGCGCCCGCGTTGTTCGCTAAGCGTCCAATCGTTGCCGTCGCCGTCCTTCAAAGTAAAATCAGGTGCAATTTCATTCGACGTCATTTGAGTTGCTTTAGCTTTCGCGTTTAGAGAAGATACTACTTTTCGACCAGTTTTTGCTTCCAATCCTCTTCTGGCAACGCCCGCGACATTTCCTCCCTGTTTTGCGGCTTTCTTGTTGTCCTCGAACGTTTTTGGCTCGGTAGCTTGCGAAATGTCCTTTGTCGATGCCTCGGCGAGCATATTGAGGATCAACTCTGTGTTTGTCATGTTGTCGCGCAGGCTTTCTTTCTTGAGATTCTTAAGGCCTTGTGCTCTTTGGTGGACTTGCCCGACCAGGCCTTCGTAATGAGGTCGGTCAGCGTAGCGAAATGCACACCTTCCTGAAGGCCTCGCCGCTTCCATTCGTCGGTCAGCTCTTTTCTAACCTCGATGCTCTTTAGCCGCTGATTGATCCAGTTCTCGGAATAGCCCAGTTTCAGGTACTGTTCGAGTGCTCTATCGATCGTTAGCTCAGGATCCTGCATCTCATCAAGACGCTCCGATCCGACCTGAGACAGCCAACGCTTGAACGGCTCGGCTTTAGGTGATGGAATTGATTGAATTAGCCTGAAAATCTGCTCGGGATCTGCGACATCCGTCTTGTAGAACTTGCCGTCCGCAGACTGCATTTTCAGTTGTCCGATATTTTCGGACAGCTGACTTCCTTCCTTTCGCAGTTTGGTTTTGAGGTCATTCCAGTATTTTCTCGGACGATCGTTTCCCGTCAATACCTCGATGACATCAACGATCGAGATGAGCAATACTTCCCGATCGTCATCCCAAAGTGTTCTGACTTTTTTTCCCTCAAAAAGTTGAATTGTGCGACTCATGCTTTGTTGCTACAAGGCGTCCAGGGCTTACTTTGCTATTCCAATCAAACCGTCCCCTTGCTTGCTGCAGGTAATAGATCATGTCTTGAAAGTCTGCTTTACCCTTTGCGAGGCACCATGAATGATACTATAAGTGTCACTCAAGAATTAATATAGTCCCGTATATCCTTGAACGGCTTGTCTTTGTCCTCAAAGTCCGGCCGGTAGTAATGCGATGCGGATTCGTATTCCTGCATAAAGCCTTCTTCGATGCCGAGCTCGTCGAGCAGGGAGACGGCCTCGAACCATTCGCCCTCGGAGATGCGTCGCGAGAGAAGGATGTAGCGGTCGTCCGTCGCGGCCTTGTTGGTCGCGTAGTATTGCGCCATCAGCGAGATCGCCGTCCTCGGCCCAAGTTCGTCGCGGATCCAGCGCAAGTTCGCTTCGAGGTCGGCGATGTCGTTCGGCAGCACGAGCAGGCGTATAAGCAGGCCTCGTTTCAACAACGGATAGGACGCGGGCGAGGGCGTCGGCGTTCCATTGTCGAAAACGAGTTCGCTGCCCATCTGGCGGTGCATTTCCTTGATCGCAAGTCGTGCGAAATGGGGGTAATCACGCACTTTCGAATAGGTGAATCCGGCGGCCGAGTCGGCGTACTTCAGGTCGGGGAGATAGACGTCAACGAGGCCTTCGAGAAGCCTTAGGACCTCGACGGAATCGTACGCGTTCGTGTTGTAAACAACAGGAAGGTCCAAACCTTGGTCAGTCGCAAGCAGAATCGCCCGCGCCATTTGCGGAGCAAAATGCGTCGGGCTTACGAATCCGATATTGTGGCAGCCGCGAAATTCGAGTTCGAGCATGATTTCGGCGAGACGCTCGACGGTGATCTCGTTCTTGCGTTGAGTTTTCCAAGTTTGGGAGATCTGATGATTTTGGCAGTAAACGCAGCGAAGATTGCAGTTGCCGAAGAAGATATTTCCGGCTCCGTGTGTCCCGCTCAAGCAAGGTTCTTCGCCAAAATGCGCCGTGTAGCTCGAGACGATCGGCAAGCGCCCTGAATAACAGGCCGCGATCTCGTCATTGAGGCGGTTGTTGCCGCAATCTTTTGGACAGACGGTGCAGAAAGCAAGCAGACGTTCAAGCGTCTCGATTTGGCTCTCGAGTATGTTCCTTTTCGAGAGTTTCTGCGATCTTGGGCCTGAGCCGGCGTTTTCCATGGGCGTTGTAAATATACTTGTTTATGATCTCTTTCGGCGCAACGTAGTTGGCAAGCGCCCACGTGAAATCCATTTCAGCGTTGACCGTGGCGGTGGCAAATCGAGTTTCAGCGAGCATCAAGATACTGCCCCAAAAGAGGAAGAATATCCCGACGATGCCGACCGGGATCGGAACCCAACGATATGTGTTGAAGAACGCCGCCACGGCAATCGTAACACTTGTTAGAACGAAGAAGCCGAGCCCGTAATAAAACGTCGTCATCGCCCGCTGCAGCAGCCGCGCCCGACTTGTAACCTTGTCGAGCAGATTGACGACCGTGTCGATGCGGAGCTCGTAAAGGACGATCGACGTTCTGTCCTCGGCCATGATGAGGTCTGTAAGGCGCCGCTCTAATTCACGCGTGCGATCGATGACACGTCCGAGCCGGGTCGATGTCGAGAGTACTAGCGAACCTGTCGCCGAGATCAATAGTGTCGGCGTGACCATCGCCGTCAGGAATTCGATGGTCGAATTAAGTGCGTTCGGATTTATGTTTACAAGATCTCCTGCAGCCATTCCAGAAGTTTACCGTGTGGACACGATTTCCCTAAGTCTCAAGAGATGACCGGTGATTTTTTAGGCGAATTGCGATCCCGATCAACGCAATGCCAAAGATCAGTGCATACGCGCCGATAATAAGGCCGATGGCAAATGCACCGGAAGCCGGAGAGGCGAGTATCAATATTCCGAAGATCAGTGAAAAGACCCCGCTTAAAATAAGCCAAAACTCGCCGTCGATGAGCTTTCGGAGGCGTATGGCCGTTACGGCACGAAGTACACCCGTCGCGATCGCCCAGATCGCGATCAGGAAGAGCCATGCATTCCCCATCGCTGCCGGCTCAAAGATGCTGAACAAGCCCACAACGATGCCAACGATGCCTTCCAGCACGAGCCACCACCACTTCTCAGATCTTACGTCGGAAAAGAATGCCGCGGCGATCGTGAAAATGCCGTCAAGGAGTGCGAATATCCCGAATACAAGGACAAGCGAGAAGAACGCAACCGACGGCATCAATATCGCGATCAAGCCGAAAATGAGTGCGAATATCCCTCGCACTAGAAAAACCCACCAATTCCTTGCAAGCAGCATTATTTCGGACCTTCCTTCTTTCTCCCATATTAACGCGGAATCGGCTGTCCGTGTAATATTTTCTCATTTTTGGGTGCGGACACGCGCGACCTCCGCCGACATCTTGCCGGTGAGCATAAGGCCGATCATCTTGAAGTCGCTGATGAATGACCAAAATGGGTATTTGAAGGTCGCGGGCCGATTCTTCTCGATGACAAAGTGGGCGAACCATGCGAACGCGTACCCAACGACAAAGAAGAGCGGAAAGTAATACCAACGGCCAGTCGCGATGAAATAGACGAGCAAACAAATGCCCAGTGTCGTCCCTGCAAGGTGCAGCAATCGCGTCGCAGGCTTGCTGTGCTCGGAGACATAAAAATCCCAGAACTCCGCGTACGTCTTTATCATATCGGTTCGAAAATAAATTACCACACTACCGCCGGTTGTGGCATCCCGAAAAGCAGCGCAGGCATCTACTGAGAAGCCAACGCCTACGCTGAATGGAGGAAAATATGAGAAATCACGTCATTTGCGCCACGATCGTCCTCTCAGTGTTTGCGATAGCCGCGCAGGCACAACAGGCAAGCAAGCTGTATAACCCTGCGATCGATATGGACGGTTTTTTGAAGGTTTCGAGGGATGCGGCGAAGCACCGTTCGACGCGGCGCCTGACCGAAGATCAGTTCATAGCGATGAGCAAAGAGCCGGGCGTTGTAATTCTCGACGCCCGCAGCACCGAAAAGTTCAACGAGCTGCACATTGTCGGCGCGATAAACTTAAGTTTCCCGGATATCACCATCGAGAGCCTCGCCGCCAACCTCCCCAACAAAAAGACGAAGATCCTGATCTACTGCAACAATAATTTTGAGAATGCCCCGAGCGCGTTCGCGGCAAAGATCGCCCCAGCGTCGCTGAACCTTTCGACTTACGTTTCGCTTTACAGCTACGGCTACCGCAACGTGTACGAACTCGGCCCGCTGCTTGACGCAAAGACTACAAAGATCGAACTAGTCGCCTCCGAAGCGACGGCTAAATGAGCGGGAACTGTCGAGCTTTCAGTTCCAGAGCAGTTTCAAACCATCGGGCTTGAACCGCTCGAACTCGCGGTCTCCGCTGACAAGCACAAGGCCTCGACTGATCGCCTGCCATATCAACATTCGATCGAACGGGTCAAAATGGGTATTCTCAGCCATCCGTCCTTGTGTGATCGCTTCTTCCGGGAGCAAGGCGATGGGCAAAAATCCGATCTTAAGAGCCGACGGAACAACATCGTCGGTTGTCAGTCCGACCAAATTCATTTTTCCCAGCCGAACTTTGATCGATATCTCCCAAAGGTTGATCGAACTGAAACAGATCTCGTTCTTTGTATCACTCAACACTTCAGCGACAGATGCGGGGAGTTTTTTGGTTTCAAGTATTGACCAAAGAAGAACGTGGGTATCGATCAAATACTTCATCTGAGATCCATGAACTCTTCTTCGGTCATTTTGAAATCATCGGCAAAGATCACTCTAGCTTTACCCTCAAGGATCCCGAGTTTTCGTTTCTTGTTCTCCGGTTCCGAGCCGTCACTATTGATCGGCACGATGCGGGCGACGGGCTTTTTCTTCTTACCGTAAACAACCTCAAAGCTCTCGCCCTGCTGCACCTTTTCAAGCACCTCAGAGAACTGTGCCTTTAGTTCACCCACCGGTAAGCTCTTCATAACTTGATTGTATCAGATTTTCTTGACAAGTTGACAAGAAAAACTCAGATGCGGATGTATTGTCGCTGCGAGGTTCAAAACGATTTTTGCACGATCCCAGCCCATCAATCCGCGAATGCGACGCTGAGTTCTTTGAGTTTCATTGAGTCGCTAGCGTCAAGGGCGTCGGCATCGCGGTTGATGTGGTTGTAGAGGATATCGCGTTGTTGGGGCGTGTATCCGGCTTCGCGGATCTGATATCGGAGTTCTTTTTCGTTCGCGTCGGTGTTCGCGCCGGCGGCTGAAACGACATTCTCCTCGATCATTATCGACCCCATATCATCGGCCCCAAAGCGTAACGCGGCCTGCCCGATCTTTAGTCCCTGCGTGAGCCAAGACGCCTGTATGTGCTGGATGTTGTCGAGGAAGAGGCGCGACACGGCAAGCATCGTCAGGTAGTCGATGCCGGTTGGCTCCTCCGTGATCTTGCGCCCGAGGGCGGTGTTCTCGCGTTGGAATGTCCACGGAATGAACGCCGTGAATTTACCTCCCGCACCCGTTTCTGCAATGCGGGCGAGGGATTCATCCTGTACCCCGCGGACGAGATCGAGGTGGCGGACGCGGTGTTCGATGCGGTCGCCGATGCCGAACATCATTGTCGCGGTCGAGATCAATCCGGCCTTATGGACGGAGCGCATCACGTCAAGCCACTCGGCGGTCGTGCATTTGGTCGAGACGCGCTTTCGCACTTCGTCATCGAGGATCTCTGCGCCGCCTCCCGGAAGCGAATTCAGCCCTGCAGCCTTCAAACGCTGCACGATCGTGTCGTAATCAAGCTTCGAAATAAGCGAAATATTGTGTATCTCGGGCGGCGAGAAGCAATGCAGTTGAAAGTCCGGGTATTTCGTGTGCAGCGTCGATAAAAGCTCCTCGTACCACTCGATGTTGAAATCGGGGTGAAGGCCGCCCTGCATCAGCACGCCGGTGCCGCCGAGCGAGATCGTCTCGTCGATGCGTTTCTCGATCTCTTCGATCGAATGGACATAAGTATCGGGCTTGCCCGGCCGCCGATAAAAAGCGCAGAACGTGCAGACGACGTTGCAAACGTTCGTGTAATTGATGTTTCGGTCGATGATGTAAGTAACGACATCCGGGCCGTTCTTTCGCTGTCGGATCTCATCAGCGGCAAGGCCGATGCGTACGAAATCCTTTGATTCCAAAAGCGCCGTACAGTCCTCGGTCGAAAGACGTTCGCCCGCCAAGGTCCGATCCAATATCGCCTGAATGTCCATATTCGCTAGAAATATTTTAACGCATAACCGGACTTTCGCAATTCGCGTCGATCGCAAATCGGCTAATTATCCGCCGGCACAAAATCGAACCAATTTACAATTCTGCGATTAGCAATTTACAATTCTTGGAGCCATGCCAAAGCCCGTAAAGAGCCTTAAATTAAAGACCGAGTTGGTGCGGTGGGACGAATCGGGCTGGCACACGCTCGTGGTCGAGAAAAAGACGGTCGATAAGTTCGGTTTTAAGGGCGTCTATAAGCGCGTTGTGTGCACGGTCAACGGTGGTGAAGCGTTCCAGTGTGCGCTGATGCCGTCTCGCGGAAATTTCTTCATAATCGTCAACAAAAAGAAGCGCGACGCTCTCGGCATTGTCGCGGGCGACAAGGTGAGCGTCGAACTCGCGATCGACGAAAGCAAGTACGGCCTGCCGATGCCAGATGAGTTTCGCGAGGTTCTCGACCAGGACGCCGCCGGCGACAAAATATTTCACTCTCTGACGCCCGGAAAGCAACGCTCGCTTCTCTATTATCTCGGCAATATCAAGGACATCGACCTGCGCATCCACCAGGCTTTGCTGATCGTCGAACACATCAAAGAACACGGCAAGATCATCGACAAGGTTTTGTATCAAGAGCTGAAGCGGCCGAAGGCGCACGAGCTAGACGAATTCGAGTGGTAGGTTTCGCTGGATCAGCCCGTGTTTGTGCGCGAGGCGGAAATAGAGATCGAGACCGCCGAACATTTCATCCGATACAGAATAGGAGATACTTCGCTCCAGATAATCCACGAGTTCTGCGGTCGCGAGCCCGATCTGCTCGGTATAATTCGCGGCGATCTCGTCGAGATGGGCGATGCCTTCGTCGCGGGCGGCGGCAAAATCGAGCGGCGAGGCCGCGTTTTGCGTCATCCACATCGCGAAAACGAATCCAAGCCCGGTATTTTTACGCCATAGCTCGACGAGGTCGAATTTTCGCAAATTGCCGTTGCCGTTCGACTCATTCGGGATCCTGAGCGAAGGGTCGCCAATGAGAAGCGCGCAGTCGGCGTGTTCGAGCATTTCGTCGATGTTCGGAGCGGCATCGATCCACTTGGGTTCGCGACCGATGAACTCTCGGAAGATCACCTTCGTAAGCGCTGCCGACGTGCGTGATGATACGTCGAGAGCAACGCTTTTCACATCCGCCAGCTCCATTCCTTTTGTAACGAGACAGACGCTTCGAACGCATTCTTTTGCGCCGACGCAGACATCGGGAATAAGTTTTACGTCGGAGATAGTTTGATAGGAAAAGACCGGAACCAACGCGGCATCGACTCGCCCGTTCGCGAGAAGTTCTGCCGAACGCGCCGGAGCCGTGTCCATTATCAGCTCGGTCGAGCCGCGAAGGGAGCCATAAAGGAAACTCCAGACTAGGGGAGCAGTGTTCGAATAGCTTGAGGCCGCAATACGAGGGACAGAGAGCATAAATCTTGATTTTACACCCTAGATGGCCGGTTCGCTGAATCGGGAATTAGGCTGAACGGGGGGTTGTTCAATTTCGCGGCTTTCGTCTAATCTAAAGTATATGAAGGTAAAACATCTCTCTATCGCCATTTCGATCTTGGCGTTTTTGGTACCCGCCGCGTTCGGCCAGCGGATAGTTATTCACGATCCGACGCTGCCTGCGAGCGGCGAACAGGTCGAGCCGCCGAAGTCGATCGCAAAGCTATACGAAACCAAGGTCTTACCGCCGGTTCGTAAGAAGCTTGTGTCTGACGGCTGTCCTGATTCGCCTGAGTACACGGGTTCGGTTGAGGGTGCATTCACACGACCGAACTCGGTTCAAATGGCGGTCTTCTATCAATTTTGCCAGACGGGCAACGGACTAGGCTGGGTCGGGCTTGCGATCATCGAGAAAGGCAAGGTCGTCTCGAGTTTCGTACAGGATTCGGGTTGGGCTCTCAGCATCGAGAAGGTGCCGGACGTGAACCGCAACGGGCTTGACGAGATCGTGCTCGAATTCGGCGGCGGAATGCACCAGGGCGAAGGCGGCACGGGTGTTTCCATCTACGAATTCAAGAACGACAAGCCGGTCGAATTGGGCTGGTATCAATCTAGTAAATTCGACGCGAGCGACACGTTCACGAGTTGGAAATTGACCGCAAAGCCCGGCAAAACGCCCGTATTTTACAACCAAAAGTATATATCCACAGGCAACGATAAATGGCGGCGTTCAGGTGCGAATAAGGTCTATCGGCTCAAAAAGCTCGATGGAGACAACGGTTTTGAGGAAGTAAAATGACGAAGCTTTATGATATCACGATCGGTATCTCGCCCGATATGCCGATCTACAAAGGCGATCCGGGCGTCGAGGTGAATTCGTTCAAGTCGATCGCGGCAGGTTCGACCGCGAACGTATCGCAGATCTCGTTCGGCGTACATTCGGGAACGCACGTCGATGCGCCGAATCACTTTATCGACGGAGCAAAACGTGTCGATGCGCTCGATCCGGCGAAGCTTATGGGTAAGTGCCGCGTGGTCGGCGTTCCGGAAGAGGTCGTCGCGGTCGGACCGGAACACGTCGGCGACCTCGCGGGTGTCGAGCGCGTACTTTTCAAGACGCGAAATTCCGCGTTTTGGAACACGCCAGAAGATGGATTTCGTACGGATTTCAGCTATCTTGTGCCGGAGACGGCAGAGATGCTCGTCCGGCACGGCATCGTGCTCGTCGGCATTGACTATCTCTCGATCGAGAAGAGCGGTTCGCCCGGCCATCCCGTTCATAAGACGCTGCTCGGCAGCGAGGTAGTGATCCTAGAAGGCGCGGATCTTCGAGCGGTCGCTCCCGGTGATTACGAGATCATCTGTATGCCGCTCAAGTATCACGGCGGCGGCGGCGACGGTTCTCCGGCACGCACATTTCTGAAAGAAATATGAAGAATACGAAACGAACGTTCTATTTGCTCGCAATACTACTGGCGGCGACCATCCCGGCGTTTTCGCAGAAGGCCGAGCCAACATTCCTTGTCAGCGTCGAAGGCGGGAAGTCTGTAACAATGAAGGCCAAAGACCTCGCCGCGTTGCCGCGTGTCGAGGTAAAGATCAAGGACCATGACGGTGCTGACGTAGTTTACTCGGGTGTCGAGCTGCGGTCGATCCTTGCATCTGCGGGCGCAAAATTCGGCGGTGAGCTTCGTGGCCCGATGATCGGTCAGTACCTTGTGATCAGTGCTGCCGACGGTTACCACGCGGTATTTTCGCTGACCGAGCTCGATCCTGAATTTACCGATGATACCGTGATCCTGGCAGATAAGATCGGCGGAAAGCCGCTCGACGCAAAATACGGGCCCTGGCAAGTCGTCGCGACCGGCGAAAAGAAGCACGCAAGAATGGTGCGGCAGGTAACGACCTTGCAGGTCTATCGGGCAAAGTGAGCGCCGTAAATTCATTGGACTACCGCGAGCGTGTTTACGCCATCGTCCGCGATATCCCGAAGGGCCGCGTGATGACGTACGGCCAACTCGCGATCATCCTCGGCGAAGGCTATACGGCGCGCACGGTCGGCTTTGTAATGCACGGTGCCGATACGGATAAAGTGCCGTGGCAGCGCGTAATAAATTCGCTGGGGAAATGCTCAACGGGAAAGCTCACGATTCCCGTAAATTTGCAGCAGACGCTGCTCGAAGCGGAAGGCGTTGAGTTCAACGCGTCGGGCAAATGCGACCTCGGCCGGTATCAGTGGTTTCCGGAGGGTTTAGGCGACCAAACGGACGAGCAGACGACGCTCTTCGAGTAGAAGGGCGTTTTTTGGGCGAAAAAAAGCGCTTGACAAGTATGTTATACTCATAAATGAGCGTGCAACAAATGTTGCCACCATGGATCTTTGAGAATTTGGATTGACCGAAAGAATGTTGCCACGAATGCACGAATGAGGCGGTCCGGCCAAAAGAATGTTGCCACGAATGCACGAATGAGGCGGTCTGGCCAAAAGAATGTTGCCACGAATGCACGAATGAGGCGGTCTGGCCAAAAGAATGTTGCCACGAATGCACGAATGAGGCGGTCTGCGATCTGCGTTGATCTACGTTCACTTGCGGGAAGATTCAACCGCAGGTGGACACAGATGCCGCTTCCACATCTTTTCGCTACGCGTTCTCCAAAATGGACGAGTTTGCTGATCGGTGTGCATCAGAAGGTTTTATTCGTGCATTAGTGGCATTTCCGACCAAAAGAATGTTGCCACGAATGCACGAATAAGGCAGGAGTACGACTGGTTTTCAGTCAGCGTCCGACTCAGCGTCCCCATTGCAGTTTCTTTCGCAGGACGTCGAAATAATTACGGTTCTCGGGCGCAACGAGGTCCAGCTTTGTGCGGCTTTTGCGGATGCGGACGATATCACCGACGATAAGCGGGAAGCCGGTCTGACCGTCGAGGCTCAAGATGACGCCTTCGTTGCCGTTCTCAAGTTTTAGCTCGATCTCGGCGGTATCGGGAACAACGATCGGCCGATTTGAGAGCGTGAACGGGCAGATCGGCGTCAAAACGACGGCGTTCATCGAAGGAAAAACGATCGGGCCGCCGGCGGAGAGGTTATAGGCGGTCGAACCGGTCGGAGTCGCGACTATAAGGCCGTCGGAGCGGAAAGAGTTCACGAAAAGGCCGTCTAAGCGTACTTCGATCGCGATGATGCGGGCTAAGGCAGCCTTGTTTATCACGACGTCGTTCAGGACGCGGCCTTCCGCCATACTCTCTCCGTCGCGGAAAAGTTCGGCATGGAGCATAACGCGATGGTCGGTTTCGAAGGCTCCGTCAAGCACGGATTCGACGGCCGAATGGAGTTCTTCGATGCGAAATTCGGTCAAATAGCCGAGGCTTCCGTAGTTGATGCCGAGAACAGGCACTTCGGCTTCGCCGATCATACGGGCCGCGGCGATCATCGTCCCGTCGCCGCCGAGGACAACGACAAGGTCGCAGGCCGAGAGGTTCGCCGCGGCGTCATCGGCCGGAAACGTGCCGGCCTGCTCAATGCCGCGAGCCGCGAACCATTGAGTGAGTTCGCGGGCGGTCGCTTCCGCTTCGGCGTGGCCGGGTTTTATGACAATTGCAGCGCTTTTGATCATTCTCCAAAGTCATTTTCGGCTAAATGTGCATCAAACTGCAAGACCGCCTCGATCCGTCTTGAAATGAAAATGGTGTGATACATCGGGTTTACGCGTTGGATTTTACAGGGTGCTTTGCTAGAATTGCGGTTTGTCTCTATCCAACTATCCAGAGTGAATACTCGAAATATAGGTACTTTGTAAATGTTAAGGTTTTTTACCCGTCTTGAAAAGACACGCAATCTCGTCCTCTTTGTTTTCGCGATCCTGATGGCGGGTTCGCTGATCTTCTTCTATACACCGGCCCGTAACACGTTCGAAACAGGGGACTTAAGCCGGAGCCAGGAAGTTGCGGCGTCGGTCGCGGGAGAATCGATCACGGTCGCTGACGTCGTGCGTGAAAGGGAAAAGTTCAGTCAATTCAGCCGCGGACAGTTCCCGGCGACGATGGTGATCGAATCCTTGATCAACCGCCGCGTGATGCGCGTCGAGGCCGCACGGCTTGGTCTGACCGCGACGGATCGAGAGGTTGCGGACGAGATACGGCAGCAGAGCGCGAACCCGGACGGGTCGGCTTTTGACCAGAAAAAGTACGAAGAAGCCGTTATCGGGCAATATGGAAGCGTCTCGGCATTTGAGCAAAGCGTCCGCGACGACATTAGCTCCCGGAAGCTTCAGGCCTATATCACGGCGGGCGTGACGATCTCTGACGCTGAGGTGTTGAACGAATACCAGAAGCGGAACGCGAAATTCAACATTTCGTATGTTTCGCTGAATCCGACCGAGATCGCGAAGACCTTAAAGCCGTCGGACGACGAATTGAAGGCGTATTTCGAGAAGAATAAAGCCTCGTACTACATAAACGAGCCGCAAAAGAAGATCAAATATATCTTCGTAAACTCCGAGAAGATCGGGCAGAAGCTCGCAATCTCGGACGCTGACCTGAAGGCCGAATGGGATGCGCTTGCGCCGGATAAGAAGACGATGGGCGTCGAAGGCCAGGAGATCGTTCTGCGTGTGCCGAAGCCGGATGAAGAGGCACAGATACAAGGAAAGGCGACCGAACTCGTTACGCAGCTTCGCGCAAGCGGCGGCCCGGTAACCGAAGAGGCATTTGCGGCGCTCGCAAAAGGGCGATCTGAAAATCCGGCGACGGCAGGCAATGGCGGCAAGCTTTCCGGCCCTGTCCGCGAGAATCCGTCGAAAGCGGACGATCCGTATCAGCAGCTTCTGAAGCTCGAGCCGGGCCAGATCACCGATCCGATCCTATATCAGGGACGCATTTTTATCCTCAGACGCGGCGAGACGGTTCCAAAGACGTTCGAGCAGGCCAAGAAGGAGCTTGAAGTCTCGCTCCGCAACCGACGGGCGTATGCCGCCGCTCTCGAATTCGCAAAGAAGGTCGATGACGCGCTGAAGCAGTCGAAAGATCCGGCAAAGACCGCTGCGGAGTTCGCGTCGCAGGCGAATATGACCGCGGGCGAGATGGTCAAGGAGACGGGCTATGTAAAACCCGGCGATGACATCGCGGATATCGGCATCTCGGCGCAGTTCGAAGAAGGCATCAAGCCGCTCGAGAAGGCAGGCGATGTCGGCGACGTCGTCCCGATCCAGAATGGTTTTGCGCTTCCCGTGCTGGTTGATAAGAAAGAGCCGCGCGACGCCGAATTTGCCGAGGTACGCACGCAGGTCGAGGCAGCATATAAGCTAGAAAAAGCGCAGACACAGGTCGAGGAGATCGCAAAGGCCATCTCGTCCGGCGCAAAGGACGCTGCATCGCTCGCTTCCGCAGCTTCGGCAAAGGGCATTACGGCAAAGACGAAGGATGATTACGTTATCGGCACTCCTGTCGGCGAAGGCCCGTCCGCCGCAAGCGGCCAGGCGCTTTCGGACGCGATATTCGCTCTCGGCAACGGCGAGGTGATGAAAGAGCCGCTAAAGGTCGGCGACAACTGGGTGATCGTCGGCGTTACGCAAAGAAAAGAGGCTGATTCGGCGGCATTCGCAACCCAAAGGAGTTCGCTGATGGAACAGCTTCTCGGTATGAAGCGAAGCAATGTCTTCGGCGATTATCTTGCGGCCGCAAGGCAGCGTCTTGAGCAAGCCGGAAAGATCGAGATCAACAAGGCCGTCCTTGAGAAGATCGACGCCCCGACCGCTCAGGATCTGACTGAGTAGAGTTCGTAGAGTTTGGAGAGTTTGGAGAGTTTGCCGTGCGGAAATGCTACGCTTTTCCGACATCGCCCGAAACGGCATCGGCGGAAGCGGCCTTCGGACCGCGGACGCTCCCGTCCGCATTGCTTTTGAATTGCCACGGCTTTTAAGCCGTGGAACCGATTCCAAATTCCAACCTCGGTGGCGGCTCAGCCGCCGACAAACGCCTCTGTCGCGTGCAAGGCACGCTTCCGTTGGAATTTGTGTCGCCTATCTACACATTCTGCTTCGCTCCATGTGTAGCTACATTCTTGCCGCGTGCAAAGCACGCTGAATACATCAAGCGGACCACAAAAAATATTCGCCCTTCGCGAACTGTGCCTTCCCGAATGGCAAAATAGCCACGCGCCTTTAGGCCGTGAATTACGTGTCCAAATACCACGTCGGAGGCGACTCTGCCGCCGACTTGCCCATTCCTCCTTCGCGACATACAAGGTCGCAAAGAAAGCCGAGTTTGTCTTGGATAGAGTTCTACGCCCTTGCTTACGCGCGGGCTTCTGTATTGAGGAGCTAGAGTCGCTATCGCTCGTAGGTTCTGACGGGTATCCAGACATTTTTCGTATGTTTCGAGCCTTTCGTGGGCAAGCTTTTTCTTCACCCTCCCTACCGGTCGGGTTTCCGCCTCGATCGGTCGCATTTTCTCTGTGTGCTCTGTGGTCAATATCTGCCTCATTTGCTGCCGGCGGCTTACTCCGTTACTCACGCGCGGGCTACTGCATCGTGTGGGGTGTTACGCCCTTGCTGACGCGCGGGCTTCTGCAATAAAAAAGGCTGCCTTTTGGGGCAGCCTTTTTTGCATCTGAACGAAGTGGTCGTTTTACGGAGCCACTTTGTCGTGGATGTGCTGGAAGTACCAATAGGTGACGATGCCCCAAAGGATGATATTCACGAGCGAGAGTATCAGGCCGATGGATTTTGTCGAAGCGCTACGTGCCGCGGTACCTGCGCGTTTGCCGTACATTATCATAAAGACAAGAGCACCGGTCAGAACCCATGCAAAGAGCCGGATGGCAAGGTTCAGGCTGATGCTGTCCGCCACCTTCTTGTCGGGTTCAAGCCCAAGCCCAAGCCCGCTCGACGGAGCCATGACCTGGTAAATGGTCAAAATAACCACAAGCACGATGCCGAGCATAGCGGCGAACGGCGGCTTATAGTTTGCCGGCAGCGCATCCGCTTCGGTTCCTTCGACCGTAAGTTTACTGTGCGTATAGCTGTAGCCGAAATATACCAGAAGGCCGATGGCCATCCAGTCGATCAGGCGTATCCAAGTGTCGAGCGGAAGGCTGTTCATTAAGAACGCCGCCGAGACGACCGCCGCAAGTGGAATGAACGGCACGAGAGGCACCTTGAACGGCCGGTTCAGGGCCGGGTTCGATGAGCGCAGGATGATGATGCCCGTTCCGACGATCACGAACGCGAAGAGCGTTCCGATCGAGACGAGTTCGCCGAGCAGGCTGATCGGGACGAAACCGGCAAGGATCGCAACGACAGCGCCTGTGATCGCCGTTGTGATATGCGGCGTTTGATATTTCGGATGGATCTTTGCGGCCCAGCTTGGAAGCAGCCCGTCCTTGGACATCGAATAGAACACACGGGGCTGTCCCATCGTCATCACGACCATCGTTGAGCTTAAGCCGAGAACGGCTCCGATCTTGATGATCCAGGACGAGAAGATCGCTAGGATCGTTCCCATCACGCCTGCGGTCGCGCCTTGATTGGCTTTGAGAGCTTCGTCGATGGCGGTCGCGAGCGGAGCGGCGGCTTCTTTAAGGGCTTTGTAGTCAACAAGCCCGACCATTACGCCCGATACGAGGATGTAAAGCACGGTACAGATGGCGAGCGAACCCAGGATGCCGCGCGGCATATCCCTTTGCGGGTTCTTTGCTTCCTGAGCCGCGGTCGAGACAGCGTCAAACCCGATATAGGCAAAGAAGATGACGGCTGCGCCGGTGATGATGCCGCTAAAGCCGTAAGGCATAAATTCGGCGCATCCGGGAGCTCCCACAGTGCAGCCGATACCGATATTGTCCGTGTTGACGAAGCCGATGCCGGCGACGATAAAGAGCACGACAACGATCACCTTGATGATGACGATGATCGAGTTGAAACTCGCGGATTCTTTAATGCCGCGAATGAGCAGCAAAGTTACCGCAACGGCGATCAATGCGGCAGGAAGGTTGAAAATTCCCTGCCCGATGACATTTCCGGCGGTATCTTTTATCGCTCCGGGCGGCGCGCTTAAAGAAAGAGGGAAGTTTATGCCCAAATTCTCGCGCATAAGGCTAACGGTGTAACCCGACCAGCCGACGGCGACAGTTGCGGCGCCGAATGCGTATTCAAGGATCAGATCCCAGCCGATGATCCAGGCGACGAATTCGCCCAAGGTTCCGTAACCGTAGGCATAGGCCGAACCCGAGATCGGAACGCTGGCGGCAAATTCTGAATAACAGAGGGCTGCAAAGGCGCTCACGATACCCGCAAGGATCATCGAGAGAACAACGGCCGGACCGGCGTGTTTGCCGGCTGCTTGGCCCGTAAGAACGAAAATGCCCGTTCCGATAATGGCGCCAACGCCGAGCATCGTGAGATCGAGCGCGCTTAGTGCCTTTTTAAGGGCGTGCTCGCCGGTCTCTTCTGCTTCGGCAATGATCCTCGAAATGGGTTTGGTCGCAAATAGTGACATCGAAAACCTCCTAAATTAAGGCGGAAACACGAGCGGCAGCAAGCTGTGCCACTCGGATCAAAAAGTGAGGCACACTTCCTACCGGTCGTGTTTCTGCCTCGTTTTCCAAACAAAATACACCGGCACGCCCGTTAGAACAATGAGCAGGCCGGGCCACGTTGCCGTGGTTTGATAAATGAACAGAATAGCCAGGATGACCGTCGCGCCGACGCAGTAAATAGCCGGAATTACGGGGTATCCAAATGCTTTATACGGACGTTCTGCATCCGGTTGTTTCACGCGAAGCACGAAAACGGCCGCGATCGCCAAGATATAAAAGATCAAGGCAGACGAAATGACGTAGGTCAAAAGGTCGCCGTAGAGGCTGCCGTAACTGATGGCGCCGTCAGCGCCGGTCTTGATCGTACGCGGCAGAACGTAGAAAGCGGACCAGATGCCTTGAACGACGATGCCCCAAGCGGGGACGTGAAACTTGTTCAAACGCCCGACAGCCTGAAAGAAAAGGCCGTCCTTTGCCATTGCGTAATATGCACGCGGCCCGGCGAGTATCAGGCCGTTGTTGCAGCCGAAGGTCGAGATCATTATCGCGACGGCCATTATCCCCGCACCGAATCCGGGGAATATCACATCGGCCGAAAACGAACCGATCCGGCTGCTGTGGTTGACGGAAATATCCTGGATCGTATCAAAGCGAAGCGTGACCAGATACGCGATATTCGCCAAGAGGTAAAGCAGTATGACGCCGCCGGTTCCCAAAAGCAGCGAAAGAGGCAAGTTGCGCTTCGGGTTTTGAACTTCGCCGGCGGTGAAGGTTACGTTGTGCCAGGCGTCGGCTGAGAACAGCGAATTCGTCTGGGCGACACAGATCGCGACAAAAAGCCCGAATGTGGATACGGCCGTCAAACTTCCTTCATCGACATTCGCGAGCGAACCGCGGACCGTCCAAAGGTCGCTAAAATTCGCCGCTGCGATCTCCGGGTACGAAACCAGCCCGACGATTATTCCGAGTACGATCAACGCGATCAGGGAACCAGTCTTTGCGAACGTGAACACGTTCTGGACGATCTTGCCGAGCTTTAGGCCGCGCGTGTTCAGCCAGGTCAGGAAAACGATCATCACGACGCCGACAAGCTGAGCGGTCGAAAGCGACAACGCGTAACTGGACGAGCCGATGCGGACGGGTTCGATAATATAGTTCGCTTCGGAGATCGATGGAACGAGAATGCCTGTGAAACGCGCAAAAGCGACCGCGACGGCTGCGATCGTCGCCGTTCCGATCACAAGAAAATGGGTCCACCCGTAGAGAAAGCCCCAGAACGGAGCATAAGCCTCTTTGAGGTAAACGTACATTCCGCCGGCCTTTGGCATCATTGCCGCCAGCTCACCATAGGAAAGCGCCGCCCCGACGGTCAGAACGCCCGTAATGAGCCAAACGACGAGAAGCCATCCGGGAGAGCCGACCTGCCGCGCGATGTCGGCGGAAACGATGAATATCCCGGATCCGATCATCGAACCGGCGACGATCATCGTCGAATCGAGCAGGCCGAGGCCGCGTATAAAGCCTTCTTTTGTCTCGTGTTCCGCTTCGGGCGTCATATTTTCCAAAAGCCGGCGGCAAAGTTGTAGGCCGATATCGGCAGGCTTCTACTTTGTCGCATCTCTACTCTTCTTCGTCCATTTTCCGTTCTTCGCGAAACCTGAACGTTGGGGAGCGGGTAAATTCTTTCTTCTTAAAACGTTGGCGAGATATTCGTAGGTGATATTATACGGGTATTACCCGAACTGTCGAGCGAAAAGGGCACTTTTTTCAAGTTTCTCTGCCCTGACGCCGCTCGCGGCAGGTCGAAGCTTTATGGAGAAAATGACGCAATTTGGCGATATGCCGACGGATGATTTTCGGCGCTATGGCTACGAGGTCGTGGATCGGCTCGCGGACTATTTCGAGCGTATCGAGGAATTTCCCGTGCTTTCGCAGATACGGCCGGACGACGTCAAGAACGCCCTGCCTTCGGCGGCGCCGGAATTCGGCGAATCTTTTGCGGCGGTGCTTGACGACGTTGACAACATCATCCTGCCTGCGGTCACGCATTGGAATCACCCGAATTTCCACGGTCTTTTTTCAACCTCGACGAGTTCGGTCGGCGTTTTTGCAGAGATGTTCGCGGCGGCATTCGATATGAAGGCGATGCTTTGGCGGACGGCTCCGGCATCGACCGAACTCGAAGACGTCGTGCTCGATTGGCTTCGGCAGATGACAGGATTGCCGGATGTTTTCGAGGGCATAATTTACGACACCGCTTCTGTCTCGACCATGCACGCGATCGCCGCGGCAAGAGAACGCGCAGATCCCAATTCACGAAAACTCGGACTTGCGGGCCGCGCCGACGCGCCGAAAATGCGCGTATATGTTTCGGAACACGTTCATTCTTCGATCGATAAGAGCGTGATAACGCTTGGGCTTGGGCTCGAAAGTCTGCGAAAGATCGAGACGAATGAGCGTTTCGAGATGCGTGCGGAAAAGCTTGCGTCGGCGATAGAAGAGGACGTCGCGGCGGGTTTTTTGCCGATCTGCGTTATACCGACGATCGGCACGACCTCGACGACGAGCGTCGATCCGGTCGCTGCCGTCGCCGACATCTGTGAAAAGCACGGAATTTGGATGCACGTCGATGCGGCGTACGCAGGTTCGGCGGCGATCCTGCCGGAGCTTCAAACGCTTTTTGACGGCTGGGAGCGCGCGGATTCGATCGTGATGAATCCGCACAAATGGCTCTTTACTCCGTTCGATCTTTCGGTGCTTTATTGCCGCGATCTTGACGACCTGAAGAAGGCGTTTTCGCTCGTGCCGGAGTATCTGCGAACGGACGACGCAGCGGGCGTCAAGAACGGGATGGATTACGGCATACAGCTCGGCCGCAGATTTCGCTCGCTGAAATTATGGTTCGTGATGCGGTATTTCGGGCGCGCGGGACTTGTCGGCCGCATACGCGAGCATTGCCGCTTGGCGCGTCTTTTCGCGGGCTGGGTCAAAGAGAGCGCGCATTGGGAAGTTGCGGCGCCTGTGCCGTTCGCACTTGTTTGCTTTCGAGCGAAGGCCGCCAATACCGAGGCTACGAACGCACTAAACGAAGAGATAATGCGTATCGTGAATTCTTCCGGCAAAGCCTATATCTCGCACACGAAGCTCAACGGCCGAATCACGCTTCGGCTGTCGGTAGGCTCCGTACACGTCGAAGAACGGCATATCGAGAAGGTTTGGCGGCTGCTTGAGGCGGCGTACGAGCAGGCGGCGAAATGAGAAAAAAGGTCGGCATCGCACTATCAGGCGGAGGCGCACGCGGATTCGCGCATATCGGAGCCTTGAAGGTGCTTGTCGAGAACGACATTCCGATCGATCTCGTCGCCGGCACGTCCGCAGGTTCGATCATCGGCGCCGCGATCGCCGCCGGCGTTACGCCGAACGAGATCGAAGCCATCGCTGTAAAACTTCGCTATCCCTCGGTCGTCGCTCCCACGGTATCGCGATTCGGCCTGCTGTCGAATTACCGTCTGGGCAAGTTCGTTGAGAAGAAGATCGGCGTGAGCACTTTCGATGAGCTGAAACTTCCGCTTGCGATAACGGCATACGACGTGATCAAGAACGAAGGCGTGATCATCTCAAGCGGAGATCTTTTGAAGGCAGTGCGTGCGAGTTCGGCGGTCCCTCGGTTGTTCACGCCTGTCCGCATCGACGATCGGCTGTTGATCGACGGCGGAGCGTTCTCGCCATTGCCGGCAAGAACCGCCCGCGAAATGGGTGCGGATGTTGTGATCGGCATCGATCTGACGGCGTGCGGCGCATCGTTCGAGACGCCGCCGAGATCCTCGCTCGGCATACTCGTTCGCTCGTCGCTCGCGATCTTAAAGACCGCATCCACAGGGCAGCACGCGGACGCCGACGTCGTCATCTCGCCCGCGATCGCGGAGTTTAGTATGTTCGATATTCGCCCCTTTCGAGAAATGATCGAACGCGGCGAGGCGGCCGCACGCTTGCAGCTCGAAAAGATCAAAGAGCTATTGTCTTCGGCCTAGGAGCCGAAAATCGTATTTTGCGACTTGCCGAGCGGCATCCGAATAAGGATTATTTAACGTGATAGTCCTGCCTTTTAAGCGCCGCGCGTCAATTAGCGTTCGCTTCGGTCGCGAGGGATTTTTGATCGGCTGTAACTTTCAGCTTTTGCGAAAATGTCGAGGGTTGGTTGTATAGGGTTAGAAGTTTTATTTGAATTTTGAGGGCCTCGAGATTTTCGTTTGTTACTGTTCTCGTATTTCCAAAGGAAAAAACTTCTGTTAGATCGCTCGCTTCTTTAGAATATGCGAGCTTAGATGAATTTTTGTATGTCAATGAAACTGTACGTAGGTAATCTTTCGTTCCAGACCTCGAGCCACGATCTCGAGGACCTTTTTGCTTCGGCCGGCGCTGTTGAATCAGCAAGCGTGATCGAAGACCGTGAAACCGGCCGTTCGCGCGGCTTCGGCTTTGTCGAAATGGCTAACGCCGAAGACGGCAAGAAAGCGATCGCCGAATTCGACGGTAAAGAACTTCAGGGCCGCAACATCAAGGTCAATGAAGCGAAACCCCGCGAAGACCGTCCGCGCGGCGGCGGCGGTGGTGGCGGATACGGCGGCGGCGGCGGACGCGGAAACCGCTGGTAAGTCTTGGTAGAGTTACCGTAATAGAAAAGGCTGCTCGAAACGGGCAGCCTTTTCGTTTTTCTATTTCTTTTCGAGCAAGAAGCCGGTCTTTGACCATCCTATCGGTTCGGTGATCGGAAATTCGTAACTACCGACGATGCGGAAACTTTTCTTGGCTGACGCTCGAACTTGTTCGATCGGATGGATCTTGAAGTTGTAAAGCAGTTCTAGGACGGAGCCGACGATCGACGGTTTGACCGGAAGCAGAACGAGGCGAGCGCCCTTTTTCATCACTCTTGCGGCCTCGGCCAGCCCGGCGTCAAGCGGCACGTATTCGAGCACGCCGCACATCAGCACGAGGTCGAATGTCCGGTCGGCGAACGGCATCGCGAGCACGTTCGCTTGGACGAAATTCACGAGCCGCGGATTTCTGCGAAAGGCGGCGAATTCATCGCGGGCAACTTCGAGCGAATTGCGCGAGAGATCGAGGCCGGTCAAGCGTTCGAATTTAATATTCGTGTCTCGAAATGCGAGCGAAACAAGACCGGTCCCGCAGCCTGCGTCAAGGACCTGCGACGTCGGGCCGGTTTCTAGTTCGAGGGAACGCAGATATTTCTTGACGGAATCGCGATAGCCGTTGATCTTCATCGCGAGGTTCTGCACATCGGCGATGCGATCGTAAAACCCGCGCGTACGGTTCGGCCGCGGTTTTGTGCCATTCCTCGGCATCCTAAAACTCTAATTTTCCTCGAGAAGTTTCTTTATCGCGGCCTCGATCTGAGCAAGCCGCAGCGGACTTGTGCCCGATTCAACGAATCGTACGACGCCTTTGCGGTCGAGAATCACGGCGGTCGGCAGACGCGTGGCTCCGTATGCGAGCTGATTTCGCTGATCGAGAGCGACGGGAATGTCGTACGGCATTTTGTGTTTCTCGCGAAACGCTTTGATGAGGGCAAGCTCATCTTTTTTGTTCGCGGGCAGGCCTTCGGGTTCGCCGTAATATCGCGTAATGCCGACGATCTCGAAGCCGTCCCGGCTGAACATCTCGTGCCATTCTTTCAGGTCTGGCATCGCTTCAATGCATGGCACGCACCAAATGGCCCAAAAATCGAGAAGGACGACCTTGCCTTTGAGCGAAGCCAGCGTCTGCCTGCCCGGAAACGACACATCGACGCCGACGAATTCCGGAGCCTTTTCGCCGAGGATCCTGTATTGGTCGCGGCGCACTTTGAATCTTCGCCGAACGTCTTCGCGGATCGAAACCACTTTCAGATTGCGGTTGATCGTTGCGTCGATATCCTCGTAGAATTTCATCGCCTCTGGTTTGCGGCCCGTTTCGATAAGGTATTTGATCTTCTGATCGCCCGCGTAATAGTAGAATCCGGCGGAGTTCGCCTTTGCCGCCGTCAGACGCATATCGTCCAATGCCTTTTCGGCCTCGACCGAATTCTTCGAATCGCGATACGCCTCGAAAACGAGCATTCCGGCGTCGAGCAGTTCGTCGAGGCCGCGTTGGCGGTAACTCGGGTCATCGAGCATCGATTTTGCAGTTTCATACGCGGCGACGGCGAATGGCACCATCTTCTCGAACTCTTTCGCAGACTGGAATGACTTTGCGATCTCGGCCGTCATTCGCGCGATGTCTGAGAGTTTTGAAGGCTCGTGCTTTTTGTAATCTTCGAGCACGTTGGCCGCTTCGACAGGTCTTGCCTGCTTCGCAAGAACGACGGAAAGTATCGAGCGCGCCGTCTGAGCTTTTACGTTGTCGTCCGAAGCGGCGGCAAGATAACTTGTGAGGATCTCGCGTGTTCCGTCAAGGTCTTGCGCGAGCCAATGCAGCATTCCGAGATAATAAAGATCGTCCTTTTCGAGCGTCTTCCGGCCGCCGAGACGAAGAGCGTTGTGCGCGGCGAGAGCCTTTTGCTGCGAGAGCAGGATCTCAAGGCGATCGTTGCTGAACGGGACTTTCTTTTGCGCGAATTCATCCGCCTTTACGCGGACGTATGACGAAGCCTCTTCGTACAATTCTTTTGCCGTCGGCGTGCTCTCGGCGGGCGCAGGTGTGGGCGTCGGTGCCGTGCGGCCGGATTGAGCCGCGGCTATGGCAGCGAGCAGCAAAACCAAATAAAAACTCAATAAAAACTTCATTTTGTCGTTAAACCGCCGGTGAAAAAAAGCGTGCCGGCGAAAATTCTTTATGCGGCGCGGCATCGCCTCGGATCTCGTTCGCGATGATCTTCGCCGTAACGGGCGAGAGCAGAATTCCGTTGCGGAAATGCCCAAGCGCGAGGATCAGGCCGTCCGCCGTCGGTACGCGGCCGAGAACGGGCAGACGATCCGGCGCAACGGGACGAAAACCCGTCCAAGCGTCCTGCGGCTTTTGCGATCCGAGACTTGGCGAGATCTCGGTCGTGCTTTCGATGAGATGCGCGGTCGCCTCGTTGGTTATCGTTTCGTCAAAGCCCGCGTCGTCCATTGTCGCCCCTGCGAGAACGCGCCCGTCGCTTCGCGGGACGATATAACCGCGCGGGCCGACGATCACGTGCTCGAAAAGGCGTTTCGCCGTTCGAAACTGCAAGATCTGTCCGCGCATCGGCTTTATCACGAACGGCAGGTCAATTCCCGCATCGATCGCTGTTCCCCAAGCTCCGGCGGCAAGCACGACCTTTTCGGCAGAGAATTTTGTGCTGCCTCCGAATGCTCCTGTAACCTTACCGTTCTCGACTGCAAGTTTGTCGATCGCGGTTTGCTCGAAAAATTTCACGCCGCGAATCTCGCACGAACGGCGAAGAGCCTCAACCAGCTTTCGGTTGTCGATCTGGCCGTCTTTCGGTAAATAGAACCCGCCGAGAACGTCGGTCGAGATAAATGGTTCCTCGCGCCGGATCTCCGCTGCGGAAACCTGTTCGATCTCGAATCCCGTCGCCTTCTGCCACGCGAAACGCGTTCGACGCGCCGAGATATCAGCCTCCGAAAAACTCAAGAGCAAGGTTCCCGCATTATCTAGCTCGACATTTACGCCGGTTTCTTCAAGAAGCGAGGCCGCAAGCGGCGGGAACATCTCTCTTGAATCGATGCAAAGCCTGAAAAACGCGTCGTCGCCGTATGCCTCAGCTTGAGCGCCCAACATTCCCGCGGCGGCCGATGAAGCTCCTTCGCCGCAGCGTCCGCAATCGACGATGCACACGCTGTGGTCAAATGAGAGTTCGCGGGCAATGCTCAATCCGATCACGCCGCCGCCGATAACTAGTACGTCCGTAGTCATATCTTCGCTATTAAAGATGTTATTACGCCGTTCGAAAGGCTGCAAAGCAATAGAAATTTAGAAGCGAGCGGTCAGATTCGCAAAGACCGTCGTCCTGTGCCAAAATTGTCTTTATATTTGCTTATGAAACACACGATCACATTGATCCCCGGCGACGGTATCGGCCCGGAGATCGTTGCGGCGACCGTCCGCGTTATCGAGGCGACAGGCGTTGACATCGAATGGGAGACGCAGATCTTGGGCGCACAGGCTCAGGAGAAGCTCGGTACGACGCTGCCGGAGGCGACGATCGAGTCGATCAAGCGTAACAAGGTCGCGCTAAAGGGGCCGCAGATGACGCCGATCGGCAAGGGGTTTACGTCCGTGAACGTCGGCTTGCGAAAGGCGCTCGATCTCTACGCGAATGTCCGGCCCGTAAAGGCCTTGCCGAATATCCCTTGCCGCAATCCGGAACTCGATCTTGTGATCGTACGCGAGAACACCGAGGACCTTTACGCGGGACTTGAACACGAGGTTGTGCCGGGCGTTGTCGAGAGCCTGAAGATCATTACGGAGAAAGCCTCGACGCGGATCGCGCTATATGCTTTCGAATACGCAAAGGCGAACGGACGGAAAAAGGTTACTGCCGTTCACAAGGCGAACATTATGAAGCTCTCGGACGGGCTTTTCCTCGACTGCTTTTACAAGGTCGCGAAGGATTTTCCGGAGATCGAAGCCGACGATAAGATCGTTGACAACTGCTGTATGCAGCTTGTGATGCGCCCGGAGCAGTTCGACGTTCTTGTGCTCGAAAATCTCTATGGCGATATCGTGTCCGATATTTGTGCCGGTTTGATCGGCGGCTTAGGCTTAGCGCCGGGAGCGAATATCGGCGAACTTGGAGCCGTTTTCGAGGCGGTTCACGGCTCGGCGCCGGATATTGCAGGCCAGGGTATCGCAAACCCGACCGCCTTGATGCTGTCGGCGGCCCAGATGCTCTATCACATCGGCGAAAAGGAAGCCGGCGATAAGATGAAGAACGCGATCCTCGCTGTTTTTGCCGACGGCGAGCACATCACGCGCGATCTCGGCGGATCGGCAAAGACCAATGAATTCGCCCGCGCGATCGAAGCGAAGATCAAGGCCGAAGCAACGGCCGCAGCCTAAGAGAACGTAAGCCGGAAGGCGAGACGTTGTAGATCGATGAGATACGGACCGCCCGCTCGTGCAGGCGGTCCGAAACTCTGAACTCTAAACTCTCCAAACTCTCCAAACTCTTAAACTCCTTCCTACCAGACCCTAACGCGGTCTTTTGGCGCGAGATAGAGCTTTTCGCCGGGTTTGACGTCAAAAGCCGTGTACCAAGCGTCGAGGTTTCGAACCGTGTCTGCGCGATACTGCTCGGGAGCGTGTCCGTCGGTCGCTACGATGACGCGCAGCGTTTCGGGACGCATCTTCCCGCGCCATGCCTGGCCGAATGCGATAAAGAACCGCTGATCGCCATTTAAGCCGTTCTTAGAAGGTGCTTCCTTGCCCTTATAGGCCGCTCTGTAGGCATCGTAAGCCGCGGAAAGGCCTGCGACATCGGCGATGTTCTCGCCGAGCGTTAATTTGCCGTTTACGTGCAATCCGGGCAGCGGTTCGTATTCGTCGAACTGCGCCGCAAGCTTCGCTCCGGAGGCCTTGAAATGGTCAAAGTCTTCGGGCGTCCACCAATTCACCATTCTTCCGCTTGCGTCGAACTGGCTGCCGGAATCATCAAAGCTGTGGCTGATCTCGTGGCCGATCACGCCGCCGATCGAGCCGTAATTCTCGACCGCGTCGGCATTCATATCAAAGAACGGCGGATTAAGGATAGCGGCGGGGAAATTCAGCGCATTCTGCAGCGGGAGATTCACAGCGTTGACGGTCTGCGGCGTCATCCACCATTCGGTTTTATCGACCGGCTGCCGAAGCTTTGAAAGGCTCCATTTGTAGTTGAACGCGCTCAAGCGCCGGGCGTTCCCGAGCGGGTCATCTCCCTTGATCTCGACGCCTCGGTAGCTGCGGAATTTGTCCGGATATCCGACGCCGACATAGAGCGTCGCAAGCTTCGCCTTGGCTTTGGCCTTTGTCTCGGGCGACATCCAATCGAGGGCGTCAACGCGTTTGCCGAATGCCGCAACTATATTCTTTACAAGGGTTTGGATCTCGGCCTTCGCCCGTGCCGGGAAATACTTATTGACGTAAAGTTTGCCGACCGCGTCGCCAAGGGCGTTGCTTGTCGCGTTGATCGCCCGCTGTTCGCGCGTGGCCTGCTGCGGCACGCCATAGAGCGTTTTTCGGTAGAAATCAAAGCTCTCGTCCGCGAAAGCCGCGGGCAAAAGGCCGGATGCACCGTCGATGGCACGGAAGGTCAGGTATTCCTTCCAGACGTCAAGAGGCTCGCTCGCAACAAGCGCGGACTCGCCGACCGTCGCGTTCGGATGCCAAACGATCAGCATCGGTTCTTTGTCGAGGCTGCCGGCTTTGAAATACGTCTCCCAATCGATTCCCGGCGCCTTTTTCGCAAAGTCGGCGCGCTGCCATGGATTGTTCGCCTTGTGTACATCTGCGGATTCTTCGCGGCTTGCGTGCGCGTTCGCGATCTTGACCTCGAGGTCGAAGATGCGTTTTGCCTTTACATCGGCATCTTCAATGTTTGCAAGGTTTAGGGTCTTTGCGATGTGGGCGAGATATTTCGTCTGAAGTTCCTTGCTGCGGTCGTCGGTCTTCAAATAATTGTCGCGGTCGGGCATTCCCAAACCGCCCTGAAGAAGATACGGAACATTCTTCGTAGGGTTGTTGAAATCCGCCGAGATAAAGACGCCGAAGAGGCGTGGCGTGTAGAAATTTGTCGAATTCAGAGGATCGACATCCGCACGCAGTTGACTTCCGAGCACACGTGAGAGATCGGTAACATTCTTGATCGCGGCGATGCCCTCGAGGTCGCTCTTGATCGGCGAAAGGCCGAGTTTTTCGATAGCGGCGGTGTCGAGATAGGCTTTGTAATAGTTCGCGATCGCCTGCGATTCGGGGTCTTTCGATCTTCCGGCCTGCTCGATCAAGCCTTTCGTGCGTTTCTGTACGACGTCGAATATCGCGTCAAAAGCGCCGTAGGAAGATCGATCCGCCGGGATCTCTGCCGTTCTGTACCAACCGCCGTTCGCATACATAAAAAAGTCGTCGCCGGGCGCGACGGACTTGTCCATTCCCGCGAGGTCGATGCCCGCCGCTTTTGCCTGCGCGGCGGCAGAGAGCGGCAAAATACCGGTGAAGAGCGTGAAAACTGCGGCGAATGTAATTAGCTTTTGCGAGAACTTATTCATAGATCCTTCCTTTGTTAGCGTTAAAATAGCCGTGTCTGGACTATAATACGAGCTATTACGCCGCGAAGTTACATCGAAAGAATTTGCAACTCGCCGGCGGCTTACCCGTTCTAAGGATGCGGCGAACCGAGTATCGCGTTCGCTTGAGATGAGGATGTTGAGAATGAAACTTGCGGCTATTACACTGATCTCTACACTATTATTCGCGATGACGATCACGGCTCAGGCACCGGAAACGGTTTCGATAAAGGCGGGACAACGAAAAAGCGCCGTAAAAGGCCGGCTAAAGATCAAGTTCCTGTCGGTCGAGGAAGATTCACGCTGCCCGGAAGGCGTTCAGTGCATTTGGACGGGCAATGCGAAGATAAAGATCTCGGTCAGCGGAATGTACGAGACGAAGATCTTCGAACTCAATACGAATATGGCTCCGCAGTCCGTAACGATGGATTGCTGGGCGATCGAGATCGAATCTCTATTGCCGGCAAAATCTGCTGAAAAAGCGACCGATCAGAAGGCGTACGTTGCGAGCTTGAAGATCACAAGGCTCCAGCGATAGCGCCGGAACGCGCAGGGAGCGAAAGGATCATCAACAGCATCAAAAGAAGGAAATACGGGATCAGGACCGCTGCTCCCGCATAATCCTTCGCGATCCGTTGGCCGAAGAACAGTCCGCATATCGCCGCAGAACCTACGATCGACGCGTAAAAGAGAACGACCGCGGAGCCTGTCGCAAGTAAATAAGCTAACCCAACAACCGAAGCAACTCCGGTCGCAAGCTCCATAACGGCGATGGTAATGAGCATCACGGGGACGAAGGCCGCAAGCGGCGACTTCCCGAAATGCGAGGTCAAGTATTCGAGATTGCCTTTCCAATCTGCGACCTTGTCGAGCGAAGATTGGACGAAAAGGATCGCGACGAGCAATCCCGTAAAGGCAAGCGGCAGGTCTCTTGTGATCTCAAAAGTCACGGTCAATTTACCTCTTCGGACGGGCCTTTGCCATCAAGGCCTCGATCTCGTCCGCATTTTTCGGCACGGCAGAAGTCAGGTTTCGATTACCTTCCTTTGTTACAAGTACGTCGTCCTCAATGCGTATCCCGATGCCGCGATATTTGGCAGGTGCCGACCTGTCATTCGGCGGAATGTACAATCCGGGTTCGACGGTCAGAACCATTCCGGGCGCAAAAGGCTTTGAGCGGCGTGCCTGCTGATCGACGAAATAGCGCCCGGCATCGTGCACATCGAGCCCGAGATAGTGGCCGACGCCGTGCATATAGTACTTCAAATACGCCTTTTTCCTGATAAGGTCGCTCGTCTTTCCCTTGAGCAGGCCAAGCTGCTTCATTCCTTCTGTGAGAAGTTCGATGGAATATTCCTGCCGAGCTTTTACCGTGTTGCCGGAAACGGTGTATTCGATACATTTTTCCTGCACATCGAGGACGACATCGTAAACTTCGCGCTGCGCGACGGTGTATTTTCCGTTGACGGGAAAAGTGCGCGTGATGTCGGCGGCGTAATTTTGAAATTCGGCTCCCGCATCGAGAAGCAAGAGGTCGCCGTCCTTGAGCGGCATATTATTCTCGACATAATGGAGGATCGTCGCGTTGTCGCCGCCGCCGACGATCGAGTTGTATGCGACGCCGCTTGCGCCTTTGTCACGCATATATGCCTCGATGAGCGATTCGACCTGCGATTCGTTCATTCCGGGCCGCGTCTTTTTCATCGCGAGGACGTGTGCATTCGCCGAGATCGTCGCAGCCGTCTGCATCAACTCGACCTCATTTGCATCCTTGTGGAGACGCATCTCGCCGATGATAGGCGTCGGGTCGAATATCGCATACGGCGGATATGAGGTCTTCAGCCTTCGAACACGCTGCTCGTTGAAATAATCGAGTATTCGGTCATCCAACGCGCGATCGACCGAGAAACGATAGTAGAGATGATCGTGCCCGTTCATGTGCTTTGCGAGGTCGCCGGCGAATTTCTCTATCGAGAATGCCTGATCGCATCCAAAATGTTTCTTCGCTCCTTCGACGCCGTGCCGTCTGCCGAACCAAGTCTCCATCAGCGGATCGCGCGGGCGGACATAGAGCGTGAACGGCTTTTTTGAGGCATTATCGATCACGACGATCGCATCAGGTTCGGGAAATCCCGTCAGATACCAAAAGTCGGAGTCTTGGCGAAACTTGAATTCCGTATCGTAACTTCGAGTCTGTTCGTGCGCGGCGGGAATGATGGCGATGGAGTTCGGTTCCATCTGCGAGATAAAGCGTTTTAGTTGGGATCGCATATGTGAGAATAATATCGCAAATGCGGCAAAATTGTCAGTCAAGCCGCAAGTCAACCCACGTCTTAGCGTTCTGCGAATGGAGTCGGTATAATCCAACAAAAATTCGAACACAAGGGGAATTTCTTTCTATGACAAAACGAACTCTCGCCGTCTTGGCACTTTTCATCTTCGCCGTACCGGCATTTGCCGATATCGCACGGCCCGACCGAACGCCGAACCAGCCAAAGAAGGATGCGTCGATCGACAGCCGCCTGACCATACGGCTCGACAAGGACGCAAGAGAAGCGCGTCTCATCATTCCGCGAAGCGAACTGAATGAACTTGTCGCTCAACTTGGCACTGATGGACAGACTACATTGCCGGCGGTAAAGGTCGGCGGCGTCTCGCAGACACAAACGATCATGGGCGGCACGCTCATTTCGCTTGCGATCCTTTTCGGCGGTGTGTGGGCATTCCGGTCAGGAAAATTAGCAACAAAGACGGGCAAAGTTGCGGCCTCGGTCGTTCTCGTTCTTGCGGGCGGCGCTCTTACGTCTCTCGTTTACGCCAACATCGCACCGCCGCTTGAGACGCGGTCGATAAAGGGCAGCATCTTCTCGCCGGCCATTCAGAAATACAAATTCGTAAGCGGCGAGATCAAACTTGAGGTCGGCGAGAACAACACGACACCGACGCTCATCGTTCCCGATCCGGCTGTGTCGCCCACACCTTCAGAATAAATGCAGGAGATCCGAATCAATCGCTTCGAACTTTCGAGCGCGCATATTTTTTTGACGGCGTTCATCGCCGCGTGTGCGCTCGCGGCCGTATTGATCGGATCTTTTCCCCTGCAGCTCTCGATCGTAACGATCTTCCTATTTGCAGGCCCGCACAATTTTATGGAATTCCGCTACTTCGTAGCGCGGATGCCGGTGCGTTGGGGAAGATCGCAAACTTACTATCTGGTCGGGATCGGCGGTGTGGTAGTGCTTGCGTCCGCATATTTGACGCTCTATTTTGCAAGCGGGAATTGGCTCTGGTCGGGCGTTAATTGGCAGGCTTGGGCGGCGTTCTGGAATACGGGGCTGATCCTTTGGGTCGGTTCGCTCTTTTACTTACGCGGACGGCAGCGTCAGCGCGATTGGTCGCTTGCGATCGCGGTTGCGTGTCTGCTTGCCGCAGCTGCTTGGATCGTTCCGCTATATTGGAGCCTCGCTCTTGTTTACCTACATCCGTTCATCGCGATGTGGTTCCTCGATCGGCAAATTCGGCGGACGCGGCCCGAATGGCTTCGAGCTTATCACTACGCCTTGGCGTCGATCCCGGTCTTTCTGCTGTTGCTCTGGGCGACGCTTGCGGGTACGCCGCAGCTATCTGAAGAGACGAGCCTTTTCTGGCGGATCGTGCAGCATTCGGGGAGCGAGATCTTGCCCGGTATTTCGAGCCATCTGCTCGTTGCGACGCACGTCTTTCTCGAATCGATCCATTATTTCGTCTGGCTCCTTCTGATACCGCTCGTCGATCGGCGAGCGATCCCATGGCGTTTGAAAGAGATACCGCTTTTTTCGAACGCAGGCGGTTGGCCGAAGCTCGTTGCAGGCCTTTTGATCGTAAGTCTAACGCTGACGGTCGTGCTGTGGTTCGGGTTCACGGTTGACTATCTAACGGCCCGCGACGTTTATTTCGCTTTCGCGATCGGTCACGTTCTGGCGGAGTTTCCTTTCCTCGTAAAAATGCTTTGATATGTTCCTTTTTGACGAAGTCGATTTCGTACAGACCCAAAATCTGCCGCTTGGCGACCTTTGGTATTTCCTGCCATTCGGCTATCTCATTACGATCTTGATCGAGACGCCGATATTGCTGATCGGCCTCGGGCGCAGATTCTCATTCAAGCAAAAACTGTTCGCCGGAATTTGGCTTACCGCGTGTACATATCCGATCGTAGTGATCGTCCTTCCCGCCATTTTTTTCGGTTCGCCGAGATGGCTTTATCTCTCCGTTGCAGAGGTTTTTGCTCCTGTTGCGGAATGCGCGATCTTTTGGCTTGCGTTTCGCGGTATGGAAGCCGTCAGTTGGACGCGCGCCTTCGCCGTCATCATCATCGCGAACCTCGCCTCATTCGGTCTCGGCGAGGTTATTAACGCGTATCAGTGGTTCGGTTTGTTCTAAAATTAAAGCTAAAATCTAACGCGTAATGAAGAAGCCGGAACAACGGGAGGAACAGACGCTTCGGATCACGGAGATCTTTCTTTCGATCCAGGGCGAATCGTCTCACGCCGGCCGACCGTGCTCATTCGTGCGGCTGACGGGTTGCCCGATGCGTTGTATTTGGTGCGACAGCGAATACACGTTCTCGGGCGGCGAGAAGATGCCGTTCGCCGATATCTTTGAGAAACTCGACGAATTCGGCTGCGGCCTTGTCGAAGTCACCGGCGGCGAACCTCTCGCGCAAAAAAATATATTTCCGTTCATCACCGAGCTTTGCGATCGCGGTTACGAGGTGCTTATCGAAACCGGCGGCTTCGTTAGCACCGAGAATGTCGATCCGCGGGCGAGCGTTATCCTCGATGTGAAATGTCCTGCATCGACCGAAAGCGACCGGAACCATTGGCCAAATCTTGAACGGCTTCGCCCGGACCGCGATGAAGTGAAATTCGTTGTCGCTGATCTGCGCGATCTCGAATTCGCGAATGAGATCATCGCGAGATACGCGCTTGCGAGACGGTGCAAAGAGATCCTCATCTCACCCGTCCACGGCTGCAAGGAACTTGTCGAGATCGCACACGCCGTCTCAGAGATGACCGGTAATTTTCGCCTGAATCTACAGCTGCACAAATATATCTGGGGAACCGACGTGCGAGGAGTCTAATGAGGGGAACTCCGCACGTACTTAAAATTGATGGATCTTCGATTGGGCCTATTGATCAATTTCAATGTTGATCAAGAATGGGATCCAGCGCATAGTTAATAACCTCTAAAATGGACAGCAACCTCGCAATTGTACTTGTTTCCGGTGGAATGGATTCTTGCGTAACGGCGGCGGCCGCACGACAGGAATGTCGCGAGACGGCGTTTTTGCATATCTCTTACGGCCAGCTAACGGAAGCGCGTGAACGCAAGGCGTTCAACGATATCGCCGACCATTACGGCGTTGAAAAACGGCTCGATGTCTCGATAGAATATCTTGCGAAGATCGGCGGGTCGTCGCTCACGGATCGGAGTATGCCGGTCGGCGAAGCAGATCTCGCGAATGCCGAAATTCCGAATACTTACGTTCCGTTCCGAAACGGGAATATGCTGTCGATCGCGGCAAGCTGGGCTGAAGTTCTGGGCGCGAAGGCGATCTACATAGGAGCTGTTGCTGAGGATTCCAGCGGCTATCCTGATTGCCGTCCGGAATTTTACGAAGCTTTTCAGGCGGCGATCGACGCCGGCACAAAGCCCGAAACGCGCATCGAGATCCGCACGCCGATAATCCATCACTCAAAGGCCGAGATCGTCGCACAAGGCATCGAGCTTGCGGCACCGCTCGACCTTACGTGGTCATGCTATCGCAGCGAAGATCTAGCCTGCGGCACGTGCGATTCGTGCGCTTTGCGGCTCAGAGGCTTCAAACTCGCAGGCGCCGTTGACCCGATCCTTTATCGCTAAAAAACTCGGCTACTTCGTAACAAAAAGTTCGTCCACGTTCCAGAGCGAATAGGGCAGCAACGGGCTTGGTGCGATATTGCCGACGCGGATGTTCGCGGCCGAGACGATGTGTCGCGTTACGACGGGGATCACGGGCATCTCGTCCGCCATAATTTTCTGGATCTCATCGAAGTCGGCTTTGCGTTTTGCAGGATCGGCCTCCGCTGACTGCTCGTCAAAGAGGTTGTCGAGACGAGTTTCCCATTCGGTCGCAGGCTGCTTTTGCATCGGCGCCCATTGATGCATCGCGCCGCTGCTCTCGATAAATGCCGCCATCGACGAAGGTTCCATATCGCTTGTTGCAAAGCCGAGAAAGATCGCATCGTAATCGAAACTCGTGCTCCAACGAGCGGTAAGGTCCTTTGATTCTATGGGCGCGACCTGCATTTTGACGCCGAGTTTTGCGAGGTCTTCCTGAATGACAGCGGCAGCGAGATTGCGCGGCTGATTCTCGGCGCCGACGAGCAGCGTGAATTCGACGCGGTTGCCTTTTGCGTCGAACAGTTCGGGAGCCTGCTCGGAACCTTTCTTTACGAAACCCGCTTCGGCCAAGAGCTGAGTCGCCCCGGCAAGATCGTAAGTATCGGGCGATAGATCTTTGTTGAGCCAAGCCTTGTTGCCGGGCGAGACAAAGCTGCCCATCGGCGTTGCGAGTCCGCGAAGCGTAGTCTCGGCGATGGTCTTTTTATCGATCGCCTTTGCTATCGCCTTTCTGAATTTCACGTCCGAGAACCAAGCGTATTTCGGGGCGGACGCGAGATCTTTGCCTTTTGCGTCCGCTTTGTTGAGATTGAAGAAAATATGGTCGGTGCTCATTCCCGGTCCGATGTCGATCGCCTTTATCGGCGAACCGGGCTTGCCGAGCGACGCAAAGTCCGAAGGGCGTATGCGGTCTGCGACGTCGAGCTCGCCCTGTTCGAGTTTTGCGAGGGCGGCATTCGGATCGGAAACGACTTCAAAGACGATCTTATCAAGATACGGCAACTGCACACCTGACTCGCCTTTCTTCCAATAGTTCGGGTTGCGCGCGAAGGTCAGCCGTTCGCCGACCGAAGCGGACTCCACAACGAATGGGCCGCTTGAGACGATCGTGATCGGGTCGGCGGTGAGTTTCCAAGCTTCGGCAAGCGTGCCGGCGTCGAGAGCGGGTTTTAGAGCCTTTGCGGGCAAAACGCCGATGTTGATGAGATAGTTCTCGATGGCCGCGACCTTTTGCGGAAAGATGAGTTTGAGATTCTGCTTATCGATGACCTTGACGGCGATCTGTTTATTGTCGCCGATCGTCATAGCGCTTTTCCAGGCAGGCGAATTCGTCTTCTCGTCGTAGATCGCGGCAAGCGTGAACGCAACGTCATCGGCAGTGATCTCAGAGCCATCGGAGAATTTCGCGCCGTCACGCAGCTTTACGTCAACGGTCACGCCGTCGTCCTCGCGCTTCCAAGATTCGGCAAGTGCGGGCACATAGGTCTGCGTCTTGTGGTCGAGGTCGATGAGCCGGCTCGTCAGCATAAAGAACGCCGTGTCGATCGTCGCCTCATCCTTCGCCATCAGATAGTTGAACGTCGTCGGAGCTGTGCTCAGACGATACACTAGCTGACCGCCTCGCGTTGCGGTCGCGGCGTTCGGCGTTGAATTAGCTGCGGGTGAACCGCACGCAGATAGCAGAAAGGCTGCGGCAGACAGGATGAGTAGTTTTATTTTCATCGGACCTTGTATCGTTCTTAAGCGAGGAAACCCAACCAACATTATACCCGATGCTTTGAAAAACACGCGGCAATAGTTGAGAATATCGGCGTGCCGTCGAAAGTTCGCGGCCGGCGTTCCAATTTTCACCGGTGCTTCATTTTTTTATTCGCAAGGTCGTTCAGGGAGTCTTGCTTCTGCTGATAACGTCGGCGGCCGCGTTCTTCCTGCTGTCTTCTTCGGGCAGCGATGCGTTCACATCGCTGAGGGAAAATCCGCAGGTGTCTGCCGCAACGATCGAGAAACTGCGTGCATCGTACGGGCTTGATCGCCCCGTGATAGAACGCTACGGCGCGTGGCTCGCTTCGGCGGTTCGAGCAGACCTCGGCGAATCATTTTACTATCAGGTTCCCGTAACAGGTCTCGTGCTCGTCCGGTTTTGGTCAACCGCATTGCTTGCATTCGCCGCGATCGGTCTCGCGTGCGTCGTCGCCGTCGGACTCTCGTTCGCAAATGTTCGATATCGGAGCCGTACGCTTTCGATCTTTATCGACGCTGTCATCCTAATATTTGCTTCCACGCCGCGAATCGTGATCTCGCTCTTCTCGCTTGCGGTCCTTGTTTCGGGAGCGATCAATTCTGTCTTTTTGCTCTCGACGATATCGCTTGCGGTACCGCTCGTTGCGATCCTTCTTGCGCAATTCGGACAGAGTTTGAATGATGCGATGCACGAAGATTTTATCCGTACTGCACGTGCTAAAGGCCTCAGCGAAACGACGATAATTCTGCGGCATGCGATGCGGGCAGCGATCAATCCTGCGCTTACTCTTTTTGGGCTGTCGCTCGGCGCGCTGCTCGGCGGTTCTGTGATCGTCGAAACCGTTATCGGCCGTCCGGGCATCGGATCGTTGACGGTAACTGCCGTACGGAATCGCGACATTCCGCTGCTGATGGGCGTGATGATCGTCGTGAGTCTCGCCGTTTGGGCCGGAAACACGCTCGCCGAAATTCTCCAACTCGTCAACGACAAACGCATTAGAGCGTTGGAGGCCGAATGACCGTACGCTCGGGCGCATCGGCAGCGGCGACTGCGGGAATTGCGTTGATCGCGCTTTTCGCGTTCGTTGCGATATTTGCCGATCTTCTTGCGCCATACGACTACACCGTTCAATCACGCACTCTGCCGAACGCTCCGATCTCGACAGTTGCCTTCACGGATGATGCGGGGAATTTCTCGTTGCGCCCGCGCATTTTTGCGTCGAAGATGACCGACGCCTTGCGACAAACTTACGAGGCGGACACTTCGAGATCTGCAAAGATAAAGCTGTTTGCCAAAGGTTACGACTATCGCCTGCTTGGATTCATACCGGTCGACCGCCACATCTTCGGAACGACCGACAAAGACATTCGGCTGAACCTTTTGGGCACGGACGCGCTTGGCCGCGATCGTCTGTCGCGGCTAATAACAGCTATAAGATTCTCGCTGATCGTGTGCACGATCGGCGCGGTTTTAGCGAGTTTGCTTGGGATAATGATCGGGCTCGTCGGCGGCTATGCCGGCAAGGCGGTTGATACTATGATCGCGGGCGTCGCGGATGCCGTGATCTCATTGCCCGCGATGATCGTGATCCTTGCTGCACGCGTTGCGTTTCCGCTCGAACTGCCGCCGTTTACCGCTGCGATGCTGCTCATCGGCCTTTTCACTTTCACGGGCTGGGCAGAAATGACGCGGCTTACGCGCGGTCTCGTCAAACGCACCCGAACGCTCGACTACATCACGGCGGCCCGCATCTCGGGCTTAAGCGGCGCGAGAATTCTTCTTCGACATATCCTGCCGAATATCGCACGGCCGCTGCTGACGCAGACGACGCTCATTCTGCCCGCATTTTTGCTCGCCGAAGCAACTCTTTCGTTCCTCGGCGTCGGGCTTCAGGAACCGGAACCGAGCCTTGGAAATATGCTCGCGGCGGCGAGCGACCTGACGCAGCTTCGGGAACATACGTTCGTGCTGCTTTCACCGGCGATCGTCATCGCTTTGTTCGTTCTTGCGGTGCGTCTGACCAACACTGGTATCAATACAAATGAAGATCGCGAAGTTATTTAGCTCCGTAATAATTCTGCTTTTTGCGGCGAGCATCTGTTCGGCAAGGGGCGATTTTGTCGAAGTCCGCGGCAAGAAATTCGTGATCGGGAATGCGCCGTATTATTTTGTCGGCACGAATTATTGGTACGGCGCTCTCCTCGGAGGCGAGACGGATAAACGTCGCGGCATCGAGCGCCTTCGACGCGAGCTCGATCTGCTAAAGAGTTTAGGTATCGACAACCTGCGTGTTCTCGCGGGAGCAGAGGGCGAAGGACTGCTCAACGGCATCACGCGTGTCGGCCCGGCGTTGCAGCCTGAGAAACGAAAGTTCGACGACGAGGCTCTCAAGGGTCTCGATCTGCTGCTTGCCGAGATGCGGAAGCGCGATATGCGTGCCGTCATTTATCTAAGCAACAATTGGGAATGGAGCGGCGGCTTTCAGCAATATCTGCTTTGGGAAAAGCGGATCGACCCGACTCTTATATCGCGAAAGCCGAGCTGGGACGAGCTGCGCGATACGATCAAAGAATTCTATTTGTGTCCGCAATGCATTGCGGGTTATCAAGCCCAAGCGGCGAAGGTCATTTCGCGGCGCAACAGCATCAATCGCATCGAGTACGTTAACGATCCGACGATAATGGCTTGGGAGATCGCGAACGAACCGCGTCCGATGCGGCCGGCAGTAAATGCCGCCTACGCAAAATTCTTAAGCGATACCGCCGCTCTCATACGTACGCTCGACCCGAAGCATCTGATCACGATCGGACACGAGGGTTACATCGGCACAGAGAGCGTCGAACTTTTCGAGAAAGTTCACGCCGTTGCGAACATCGATTACTTGACCATCCATATTTGGCCGAAAAATTGGGGTTGGCTTGCCGACGCCGACCTTGACAAAGCTCTCGCGAATGCCGAGGTCGAGACGCGAAAGTATATCGACTTGAATCTAGCCGTTGCGGACAAGCTCAATAAGCCGTTGGTGATTGAGGAATTCGGATTTCCGCGCGACGGCAGAAGCTTTGATCGCACGGCGGCGACGCATCTTCGCGATCGCTATTTTGAAGCGGTGCTCTCGAACATCGGCGGAACGGTCGCGGGCGCGAATTTCTGGGCGTTCGCCGGTCGCGGGCGCGCCGCCAACACGGACTTTATCCGGAAGGCTGGCGATGATTACACGGGCGATCCGCCAATGGAGGAGCAAGGTTTGAACTCCGTTTTCGATACGGACAGAACGACGTTGTCTTTATTGAAAAAGGCGGCACGCAAGGCTAAACGCCTCAAATGATAAAAAACTAGATCTCGATGGCTTTGCCCGAGCTATTCGATGCGTGCGCAGCATCGATCACGCGTTGGACGGCAAGACCGTCCTCGAATGTTGCGGCATACTCGATCTCAGTTTTCCCTTCGCTGATCGCCTCAACGATCTTCGGTGCGAATTGCACGAATCCGCGCGCAAAGCCTGTGTCGGCGATACCCGCGATCGTCTCGCCGGCATCGGTATCGACCATCTCCCAGCGCTTTTCGCCGCGCGGAGCGACGGAAACGCCGCCGTTCGCGTCGATCTTCATTGAGCCTATGGAACCGTGCAGTTCGACAATGTTCTTGTAGCTTGGGCCTTCGGTCATCGATAGGGAAATGACGCCCGTCGTATCTTGCGTAAGAGGCGAGTCGGCAAAACGCAGGATCATATTCACCTCATCATCGGAGGTGACTTTACGGCTTTCGCCGTTCTTATCGAGACGTGTTTTGATCTGAGCTTCGAGCTGGCAAAACACGCGCGAAATGCCCGTGCCCAAAAGCCAGTTGAATCCGTCGATCACGTGCGAACCGATCGCGCCGAGCGCTCCGCCGCCTGCATCCACGTCCGACCACCAATTCCACGCAACAGTCGGGTCGCCGCGATGAGGTGCACGGAAGAAAGCCTTTACGTGACGGATCGTTCCGATCCTGCCGTCGCGGAGCATCGCGAACGCCTTTTGTCGCCCGTCCTGAAAACGAAGTTCGTGGTCGATCAGGGCGAGCACGTTCTTGCCGCGCGCAGCCGCACACATTTCTTCGGCCTCGGCGACATTCATCGCCATCGGCTTCTCGCAAAGTACGTGCTTGTTGTTCGCAAGGGCGGCGAGCGTCATCTCGCGGTGAAAAACAGGCGGCGTTGTGATGCACACAAGGTCAACCTGCGGATGCGCGACGGTTTCGCGCCAATCAGCCGTGAAATGCGCGGCGCCGCTTGCCTCGGCGGTCGTCCTCGCGTTCTCAAGCGAATGGCTAGCGACCGACGCGATAAATGCTCCTTCGACCTGTTGAAACGCCGGGATCTGCGTTGTGCGTGCAAATCCGGTGCCGATGATACCGATCCCGACCCTTTTGTTCATACAAGTACAATTAAACCGAAATTTGCCCGGCAAGACAAAACCGGAGATGCCACGAATGCACGAATAAGAATCTCAGGCGGTCGCTGATCTACTAAGAGAATCGGACCGCATTCTCGATGTTTCGTGATGATCAATTTGCGGGTTTTCAGACAGCTTTATTCGTGCATTCGTGGCAAACTTCTTTTGGCGGAGATGCCACGAATGCACGAATAAGAAGGCGGTCGCTGATCTAGTAGCTAACTGAACATTCGGAGAGACGCCGCGACAAAAGTATCTTTTACGACGGGAATTTCGACGGCCTCATTCGTGCATTCGTGGCAAACTTCTTTTGTAGGGAGATGCCACGAATGCACGAATAAGAAAAGTGAGCGGTCGCTGCTCTAGTAGCTAACTGACCATTCGGAGAACGCCGAGTGAGAAGAAAGTCGGACTGTATTCTTGATGTTTTCAGACAGGTCTATTCGTGCATTCGTGGCAAACTTCTTTTGTAGGGAGATGCCACGAATGCACGAATAAGAAAAGTGAGCGGTCGCTGCTCTAGTAGCTAACTGACCATTCGGAGAACGCCGAGTGAGAAGAGAGTCGGACCGCATTCTTGATGTTTTCAGACGGCTTTATTCGTGCATTCGTGGCGGTCTTCTTTTGTAGGGAGATGCCACGAATGCACGAATAGGAACAGTAGGCTATCGCTGCCTTCACGAGGTTTTTAACCGCTCTTCGGATGGGATAGCTTCAGTCCCTCAATCGGTATTGGCTTTTGCGGTGCGTGCTTGGGGTGATTTTCTGCGACTGCCGAAGCGGACAAAATTCTCGTAAGATTCGCGTGCGTTCTCGCTCATCGAAACGATCGTCGCGCCGATCAGATAGCGATCGACCGAGAGGTGTATCTCGGATTTTTCGTAACGGCATCCGAGCACCTTCATTTCGACGCGACCGCCGGGAAGATCGATCTCGACGTTAAGAAGCAGTTCGTGGCCGACAAAATATTTTTCCTGTATGCGAATTGCGGGCGTGAGAAATGCGACTCCTGTGCGGCTAAGATCGACGGTCTCGCCGGCTACGGCGGCATTGCGGGCGAGCTCCCGCTGACGCGGATCGTCTATTTTCGGTTCGAACCATACACGCATCGGGGCGGCATACGCACGGCGCGGAGCAACTAATCTTTCCGAAAGGGAGCGGCTAAACCTATTTATGATCCTGCGAATCATCGTCTCATACACTCCGGGCTGTGCGGCGCGTCAGGGTTTTTCGGCGTTTGGGGTGAGCGGTTTGCCGTTGTTGTCCGCTCCTCGTACGTGCGGAAGGCCGCCTTTGTCGATCTCTAAGATGAACGATCGCTTGCCCGAACGCCCGTATTCGGCGGGCGTTGCGGTCGCCGTGTAGCGTCTTTTGTTCTCGGAAACGACCATCGAATAGCTGTAGCCGGTCGAGGCGCTCGACGTGATGTCGGGCGGCAAAAGGCCGGCCGTTATCAATTCGTTAATGTCAGCGACGGCGTTATCGTGCTGGATGGCGTACGCGACCTGCGCCTTTGCGATGCGCTCGAGCATTATCCTCGCCTCTTCCTCATGAGTTTCAATGCGAAGGTTGTAGAAGTAATTCTTGCCTTCTTTGCGAATGCGTTCTTCGGCCTGAGCATCGGCGGTTTGGATCACCCAAATGCCGTCGACCCGTTTCAGCTCGATCTTTTGAAGCTTGTTTCGGGAATCGTTGTCCGGGTCGGGCAGGTTCGCCGTAACGGTCGCATTGTCGCCCGATACGATCTCGCCGTTGATCTCGATCTCGGTCGGAATGAAACCTGCGATCGACTCAAAATCGAGCGAAAAGTCCTTAAGTTCGGTGTCATTCAGGCTTTCGATCGCGGGCCGCAAATTCGTCAGGAACAAGGCGTCGCGAAACTTTTTCTCACGCAAGAGCTTGTAAAAGGAACGCACCGTGTCGGCGGGGCCGCCGGTTTCGATCTCGATAGTCGCTCCACGCGGAGCGGCGGGTTTCTCGGCCGCGGAGTTTGCGTTGGATGCGGGCGAATTCGGCAAAGCGTCTTTTGATTCGGCGGTCGAGCACGAGAAAACAAGCAAAACACTGGCTGAGATCAGCGCCAACGCAGCGCTCTTTGCGAACCTTAAGACTAAATATTTGCCAAACTTCACGGGCATTTTTGGAATCGGGCGAAGCTTCCAGGGGTCTTGGGAGCCAAAAAGACAAAAAAGATAAAGCGACACGCTTTACCCCGACAGTATAGCGTGTCGCTTAAACGAAAGTAAAACACTTTTTAATCCAGTGTTTTGCCTTTTAACCAAAGTTCGCGGCCAACTAGGTAAAGAATCACCGCAAGGCCAAGGAACGGCATTATGCCGAGCAGGTCGGAAGCGCCGCCCGCAAAAAACGGATTCGTCCCTTCGGACCACTTCTCCATTCCTTCCTGGAAGTGCTTCAAAGACGGTACGACCGCGAAGACTGCGATCAAGATGCCCGCGATGGCTCCGCCTGCGATATAACCGGAAGCAAGCAGAACGCCGTTCGATTTGTCTGTTTCGGCAACGATCTGGTCCTCCGTAAGATCCGTCTTGGCGAGTTTGCGTCGCAGGAAGATATCGACGAGATATCGGATGATACCGCCGATAAAGATCGGCGATGACGTCGAGATAGGCAAATAGATGCCGACGGCGAAAGCGAGCGAAGGCACGCCGCACAGTTCAAGCACGACGGCGAGCATCGCGCCAAGGATCACGAGTCCCCAAGGCAAATTCTGCCCGAGAACGCCCTTGATGATGTAGCTCATCAAGGTCGCCTTCGGAGCGTCATACCGCTCGAGCGGACGGCCTTCGTCGTCAACCTTCAAAATACCATTGATGC
>DAORTR010000001.1:0-63997 GCA_035432765.1 Pyrinomonadaceae bacterium | reverse complement strand
GGGCGACACGATCTTCTTTCCCTTAAAAAACTCAATCGCCTTTTCGGGCGGAACGTCGAAACGGAGTCCGGTCAGTACCGAATTGTTCGGGCGAATAAGTTCGTCGGCCGTCTCGTGTTTTTCGTTCGGTCCGTAGGTTTCCTGACGCCACGAGCGTCGCTTTGAGGGGCGTTTCTTATCTTTATCGTCGCCGCCTTCCGCGAAGTTCGCAGCGATGGTTTTAACCCGATACCGCCCCAAAAGGCAGGCTGCGAGTGCTCCGGTTGCGAGGCGGTCGGCGAGGGTTTGAAAGTCGGCTGACAGCAGTTTGTCGAGGTCGGGCTTAACGTTTAGAAGCTCGGCAAGTTCGACGACGTGAATCGCTTTTTCGAGCATTCCCGCGTAGATGGGAGCGAGTGTTCGAAGTGTTGCGTCCTCAAGATCGATCGCATCACGGACGTTTTTGGCGTTTTTTTTTAGGTCGTCACCCTCGGCGAACTCGGTAGTCTCGGACGGATCGGCGTTGTCGGCGAGGCCGCGATCATCAGCCTTTGTGGAGGCTTGGAGCGTGTCCCCTTCGTCGGTCGGTTCCTCAAGTTGAAGATCGTCGCGAACCTGGGTTTTTGACAGTTCGAGGCCTATATCTTTGCGGATGACGGCGTAACGTTTTGCCTTTGCATCAAGGTCCTCTTTCGGCTCGTAGTCGAACCGGAATTGCGGGCAGGGAGTCGAGAGTCCGAAATTCAACTGAACGAGCGGACGGACGATCTGGGAATTTATTGCCTGCATCAGAGAGCGGCAGTCTGCCTCGCCGATACGGTCTTCTTTTCGCTCGTGAACCTCGCCGAGAGCACGACTACCGCCGCCGTCCGAGCCGCGGCTTGTGAGCGTTTGGCCGAGGTAGATGCGAGATATCTCTGCGTTGCAAAAATCATCGACTAGCTCCTTATGCGAACTGCCGATATTGCGAACCATCTCATGGACTTCGAGCACGAACTTATCAGGGATCGCGACGGCGGTTTCGTCCTGGACGGCGGCCGCAGCTGCTAATGCGTCCCCCTGCTCTTTCGGTCCGGAACTTCCGGGATATTTAGCGACGACGACACCGGAGCCTTTTTCTTGGTATCGAAGCCATTGTTTAATTGAGTTTCGCTTGATCCACGACGGCCAGAAGGCCTTTCGGTCGACGGGATCACCCCAGCGATTCCCGTAGCGCGTTCGGAACGAGAAGACAAAAAACTTCTCCTCGGGGAGCACGCCGCCGAGAGCTATGTTGCCGACGCTGACGCCCGTTCGCAGCTGCAGCGGCCCGGTCTGCGGATAGGCGATCGAGGCTGTCGAATAGTTCGCGATTCCCGTTTCGCCGAACGTAAAGAGATGCTGCGGTTTGAAGCGTACGTCCGAAATACAGATGCGGTCGCCGGCCGGGACGAAGATTTTCTCGCCGATCGAAACGCCCTTACCGATCGCATCCAGAGCCTCGTACAAAAAGCTGTCAAAGTCCTCAAAATGGGACTTCAAACACTCTTCAATGAAGTCGGCGATCTTGCGATCCTGCCGCTTTTCAGAGGCCGGAAACAAATTCCACGTTTTCGAGAGAACATTCGTTTTCCGCGTGTCTAGGGCTGAGAAGATGGCCGCGTCTTTTTCCTCCATTTCCCAATAAATTGCCATCGCGATCCACGGGTTGCACGACAGCTGACTCCAGACCCACGACGGATCAGCCGTCGGGATCACGCCCATCAACATCGAGGAGAAATTCTGATAGGGTCCGAGTTGATCGGACGCCAGAATTTCGGAAAAGAGTTCTACCTTCTCGTTAGTCATTTTGTTTCGGCACGCTACTTTGTCAGTTTGTTTGCAACCGAGCATCCAAGCTCTTGCGGGTTCGCGGCGAGATGCTTCGCGTAGGCTCGCAGGATCGACCGTTGTTGTCGCACGAGCGCGTCCGCTGAAACTCGCATCACGTTAACGCCCGCTTCTTGGGCGAGAATCCGCAGAGCTTCCGCGTCGCCTGGATAGGTGCTTAGATCGTGCGGATGAATGTCGCGTCGTCCTAGAAACCACCAAAACACGATAAGATTGTTGCATCCCGCGATGTAGTGATCGGCTTCGTTCGCCGATGCGTCGCGTAGATAGTCCGTATAACGCCAACCTGAATCGCCCTGATGCGGAAGCACTAAATACGGACGTTCGGTGATAGGAGCTTCGCCTAAGCCAATGGTCGTTCCGGCGGACTGAATTCCTTTGACCTTAATTGCAGGGCTTCCATCTCGATTCGTTGCCATCGGGTCGATGAAAAGCATCCGATAGTCCGAGAGTTCTCTCTCGTTCGTCCACTCTGGGAACTTCTCTAGCCAACGTGTGATCGTTCGCCTAATACCGATTCTCACGACGGGCAGCATCTGCGCGGGAACCTCGACCGTTGAGAGCGTGTATGGAGCCTCGTTGTATGTGTGCTTCCATTTCGCGTGGTCTTTCGGTATGCCAAGATCGACAAGGCCGTCCCAAACATCGTCCTTGTCCCGTCCACGCCACAAAAACAGCCACGCGAACGCGATGACACAAACCGCCGCCACAACTATCCCGATGATGATATGCGTGTTCATAACGCATCCTTTGCGGTACGTGCATCGTTGATCGCGTCGATGTCCTGCTTGATCGATGAATTCTGTTGTGTCATCAAATGAGCAAGAGCTTGTTCGAACTGTGCGATCATCGACTGTTGTCTCCTGATCTCCACCGTACAATCGTAGATGGCAGCTTTGACGTCATTCATTGACGGCTGTGAAGACTGTGTTTCCGTAGTTTCTTTCATAAAATCTAAGCCGCCTTAAATCGGATCGACGGCGGCGTGATGTTCGCCGTAAGTTCTGCTTTGTTAAAAACCCACGTGGCCGGAGCCGGGTTCGCGAATGTTACCGTCCGACGGATCACTGTGTAATAACTCGTTCCCGTATTGCCCGCGAGTCCAAGGTTTACTGCCGCCGCGACCGCTATCGCCCGCAGCGTGGCCGTCGAACTTTCCGTCAGCCCAAGCCAATATTGTCGTCCGGCGTCGAACGTGAAATTGATCGCCGCGCCTTTGTATCCGATCGTCGAGAAGTCGAGAGGCGATGACTCAAAGAGTTTGTCTGACGGCCAGTTGTCCGCACCGCTTCCATAGATCAGGACCTTGCCTTGAGCGGCCGCAACTGCCGTCGAAACCAGAACGCCGATGTCGTTTATCGCTAGGTGATCCGACGTGTAGAACGGGAAGAGAGTGAGGCGGTTTGCCGCTCCCGCAAGCGTTCCTTGGGCGGACGCGTGAAAGCACGAATCGTAATAATTCCCAACGACGATGCCGCCCGCGTTCGGGCTTGCGAAGTTCGAGATGCACGAGATACGTTTATGCACGGACGAGCGATCGCCGCGAGCTTCCGCGACCTCGGCGGCCACGCCATTCACAGCACCGTCGATCGCCGCGACCGCGACGTTCACGGCATCGATCGCCGACTGAAGAAGCGCTGTGAAATAGCCCTCGTTTGCGTACATATCAGCCATAAGACCAAATTGTTTGACTAGCTTTCGATTGCTAGTTGCTGCGAAGTTCCGCTTGGAAACTTCACCATCACCTTCAACTTGCCCGCACCGTTGTCGAGACCGTAGATCGAGAATCTGCCCGCCGGTGGATTCGCAGGTTCAGCCGCGAGTTTTGCAAATTGAAGTTCTCCCGACAACAAACTCGGAGCAGGACTCAGGTTGTGTAAAAACCAACCGTCCGGCGTGTTTGCATACGCATCTGCCGCGGCGTGAACTGCGTAAACGTGATTCCATCCACCCGTGCCCGCTCTCGTAAAACTCTCGATGAAAATTCCATAAGCCTTGTCTGCCGTTGAGTTGTTATTTGCATGCCCCCAGACGTTCAACCCGATGACTTCATCGGCGACAACAGGCACGGTCGACGCAGCAGCAATAAGTGCGGCTTCAAAGCCGACCGTGCGGCCTGTATTTGCGTGGTGGCCGAAACCTGCATACGAAGAAACGCCTGAGATAAACGGCGAACCATCTGCATTTATCGAACCCGGAGCCGCTGAAAAAAAGCCGCCATAAATATATTCAGCTCTCCATTCGGCATTTGCCGTCACCGCGAAACCGTATAGACTGTCAATTCCCGTCGTGTTGTAGTTCGAGACGTTAATATCAAACCCCGTAACATTCGCACCCGTAGGAGCACCCTCTGTTATGAGTTCGAGTTTGTTTCCGAAAATGCTCTGATAACTACCATCGAGGTGAAACCAATATTTTTGCGATAAACCCGTCCGTCCTGTGTCGGCGGTCGGAATCGTACTAACTGTATCCGAACCGAAACTTGCTAACGACGGAAACGAGGGAACGAGAGTAGGATCAATGAACTTCAACCCACTAGCGTTCAGCTTCGCCAACACCGTCGCCGCCGTCTCCCCACCGCCACTGGTACCCGGCACGCCTTGCGGACCTTGCGGACCTTGCGGCCCCGTGGCACCGGACGGGCCTTGGATGCCGATGGTAAGGATCTCGGTGACGAGCTTTTTCGCCTCAACTATCGGGTCACTCATAAAACGCTGAACGGCAGGTCCGCGAGTTCACGCGTACCGGTCGTATCCTCCAAAGTTAGATATGCCCGTCCGAAGCAGGGCGGAGTCATCGCGGCTATCTCCTCGACCGTAACCGTTATGACAAAGCGACCTTCAACGGCGTTGCTCACCTGCAGGCTCGAACCGTTCGCGGTCGCGGCCGCTCCCGATTCGAGAGCTAGTAACGGCGACGCCGCTCCGCGAACAACGAAGCGAACCGCGACGGTCTTTCCCGTCAGGTTGATCGGCGTGCGTGTTCCGTCGGCGTTTTTTGTCAGGTACTGCATCGGCAGCTGCACGGAAAGCCCTGCGGTGAAAACAAATTTGTAACTCATAGAGCGAGTGCCGCCTCCAGTTCGACAAGCCTTCCGTTCGCGGTGTCAAAGTAGTTTCGGTCAACCTCGCAGCCGATCGAACGACGCTCTGCGATCATCGACGCACAGAGCGTCGTCCCGCTGCCCGCAAAGGGATCGAGAACGAGGCCGCCGAGATCGCTGTACGTGCGGACAAGCCATTCCACGAGTTCGAGCGGCTTGGCCGTCGGGTGCAGGCTGCGGCCTCGAACCTGATTCGAATACCGCAACACCGATCGCGGATGATAGAGGTTCGTAACGACCGTTTTTGTGCCGCATCGATGCCCGCCATAGTGCGGAGCCTTTCTACCGTCGCCGCCGGTTTTGTGCAGTTGCCCCTCGACCATTTGCGGATTGTAGGTCGAGCCGCGAAAACTCTTTCGCGTGAAAATAAGTATCTGTTCGTGCGCCCGCAGCGGACGGCGATTTGCGTCAAGGAAACCGACCGCTAGAGATTTTTCCCAGATCAGCTCGTAACGATAATCGTGCGGATTCGAATTGACCAACTCGTTCACGAACTTGCCCGAAGCAAAAATAACCATCGGCGCGTTTGGTTTACAGACGCGTTTTATCTCGCCCCAAAACTCCGTCCAGTCGATCTTGCGATCCCAAACGAGGTTCGTCGTCCCGTACGGCGGGTCGGTCAAAAGGAGATCAACCGATGCGTCCGGCAGAGACGGAAGCACCTCACGCCAATCTGCGTGATGCAATCTCTGATTTGAAAAGTCAAACTTCATTCAGTTTCGTTTCGGGCGATGCTTGCATTTGCCCACATCAAAGCTTGTTCAAGATTTGTGAAGGCGAGGCTTTTTTCACGCGACTCTGGGCAAAGCTGATTGATCTGCTCGGCCATCTCACGGGCGTAATTTCGCAGGCGTCCATAACGGATCGACTGGTCTTTAATCGGTTCGTGGTAGGTAAAATTGTTTCTAATTTGCTGTTCGTCCATAATTTCAAAATCCCTTCATCGCTGCACTTCCCGTCCGCTGTCCGGACGAACGAAATTCGATCAAGCCGGCGATGTGATTTAGGCCGATGTCATCTGCCGATTCGATCGCGTCGATCGTGTCGTCAAAACTCCCTGCCGGAAAATCTTCATACTCTGCGAACCACTCCGGTCGCGACGTGTCCTGCGACCAGCGAGCGGGAAACCGAACGCCGCCGGTCTCGACGCGGATCGAGTGGCGTTCGAGTCGAGCCACTTTCTCGGTCGTGTGCAGCAGCGTGTGAACGCGGACATCGAGTCCGCGACGGCGCAACTCGTCCTGAAAGTTCTCGCCGAGGATGTCGCCGAACGAGTTTTCTTCGATCCACAGTTCAACGGGATAACGGCCCCTCATAGCCTCGATATACCACTCGATGACCTCGCCCTTTGCGGCGTTAGGGCTGAGGCGTTTACGAAATGCGTTGAGCACCCACGTCACTCTCTCCGACGGATCGACCAGCACATCGGCGAAGCCGGAGAAGTCGCTTTTTTTGCGGCCCTTCCCTTTTTTGCCTTTCGACGGATCGACGTAGAGGATCCGGAACAGTCGCTTATCCGTAAGTTCGGACTGCAGATAATAATAGAAGCGATCTGGCACGAATATCTGCGTGTCGGGATCACGCGGATCGTTCATATACTCGGCTCCGAATTTCGTCGGGCCGAGCAGGTCGCGTGTCGCGAGAAGTTTGCTCACCTCGAACCGCTCCGGCCAAGCGGAAACCCACTGCCCTTCGTCGTCGCGGTGCATCACGGGAAAACGGATCGACGTAAAAAAGCGATTGCCGTCGGCATCGGTTTTTCGCACCGATCGGGCGATAACGCAATCGAAGTGTATGATCGTGCCGATGATGACGATGCGCCCCCTCTGCGGGTCGCGTGCAGGTTCGACCGCCGAGATCACCCAGTTCCAAGCCTTCTCACGCTGGTCCTTCGTTGCGACGTTCTCGTCGTTGTCGAGATCGTCGAGAATGATGTGCGTAGGCCGTTTGGTGCCGAAGCGGCGACCGCGCATTTTACCGCCGCGTCCGATCGCGTCAACGCGGACGCGATTCGTCGTGATGATCTGCCCTTCACGCCAGACGACGCGGCCGTCGTTTCGCTGAACCACTTCGGCCTCACGCCAAACGCCGGCTGACGGTTTCAGGTTCCCGAAGTCAGCTCGGATCTTCTCATTCGACGCAAGCTCGTCTTTGATATCCTCGAGCTGCGAGGCCGCCTGACCGACCGTGTCGGAGCCGATAATGATATATGGATCGAGGCCGTGACAGATTCGTCGCAAGGTATCGAACAAGATCGCGAATACGGACTTGCCGCCGCCGCGAAAGATGCAGACGGCGAGCAGACGCAAAAGCGGATCGCCCTCAAAAACCTCGATCCCGAGATCTTCCGTCCATCGTTCGAGATCGCTCTGCGTGTAGTCGCCGACAAGAAGCCGGTCGAGACAGTGATGATACGGCGGCGTTACGTTGTCGAAAAAGTGCGGCAGATACACTCGCCCGAATTCGAGCGGCGAATTGCGCGTCCGGGCGTGACGTTCCTCGATAGTGCCGTCGCTCGGTCCAAAGGCGGCACGTCCCGCTTCGAGCGATTCTGACGCGATCTGTGCGGCTGCACGCTGCTGCTGCACCGATTCGGTCGCGCGGCGGGCCAGCTCGCGAAACTCGGAGCGGCTGATCGGCTTTTTCGGCAGTGTGAGTTTAGTCGCCACGTTCGCTTTTTACGGCATCTCCTCAATAAAACCTTCGAGGGCTTCAGCGATCGCCCCACCGCGTCGCGTTACGACATCGGCGACGTGCGGTTCGTTATCGTTTAGCCAGAACAGGAAGAACTTTAGGACGCTTGCCCCGATCGCGAGGCGGTCAACGCGGACAGCCGCTTCGCGTTCGTGTTTCTCTTTCTCAAAATCGAGCTTTTGCCGGTTGAGTGCGATCTGCTCCCGCTTGATCTTCAAACGCTCGTCCTCCTGCCTCGCGGCGAGAAGCTTTAGCGGATCATTCGCAACGAGGTCACGCTCGGCGGTCAAAAGGTGATCTTCCAAACTCTGGATGATCATCGAATAGTGATCTTCGGCTACATCAACGCCCTCGGACTTTAGCTGCTCAACAAATGAGCGAACCTGAAACCGCTTGAGTCGATACCGCTCGGCGAGTTCGTTGCCTGCAGAGTTTCTCCATGTGTTCAACGACGATTTCGGAAGTGCCTCGCCATACCTATCCTCGAAGGCCGCCGAGATCTCGCGATCCGTCCGTCCGTCAAGGATCTGCCGGATAACAAAATCGAATTGCTCGTCGAGCAGCTTCTCGACGGTTGAACGACGTCCCATCGCGTTAGTTCATCCGGAGCACGCCGGTCTCCTCGAAGTGGCCTTCCTGAAAATTGATGCCGCGGGTCGTCAGGCCGATGCAGTATCCGTCGCCGCCGTCACCGTCGTTGTCGCAGTACGCCTGGATGATCTTCGTTTGTTCAAGATTCGATATCTCGACGGAATTGGCGATCGGGAAGATCTTCACAAAGCCGATCGAACGCAGGAAATCGAGATGCTCGGCGAAACGCCGATGCGTGAGCGGCATATTCCTCGCGTCGAGAAGCTCGATCAGCGTGTTGAACGTGAGCGGCATCGGCTTCGCCGTGTACGCCAGATAGACGACCCATCCGCGACGACGGCCGATCTCAAGTTGTCGGAGTTTATTTTGCTTGAGTTCCATTTTTCACTTTGTATGAGAGAGCGTCTTTGATCGCCGCGATCTCATCGGTCAATTCGGTGATCGAGGCCATCACCTGCTCGCTCGTATCAGCGTTCACACGCTGCAGGATCATAACCTTGTCGGTTGCGTGCCGCTGCTCGATAACGACATCGTGCAGGACGCTGCTCATCTGAGAGAGTGCGTTCGCAAGCTGCGAAAATCCGTGCGCCTGCTGTGCCCGCGATTCGGCCTCTTGCGTCCGAGCCTCGGTCTCCTTTGACCGAACTTCGATCTCGGCGAGTTTTATCTCCTTCCAAGTTGCCGTGAGCGTCGGCGCGATCTTCAGTAAAAAAAAGAGAACGAGAAAGACAACGAAAATGGCACCGCCCGCCACTCCAAACTGTGTCCAGTTGACGCTCAACGGCGTGTCCTGCAGGAGAAGGTTCACCATAGATAATTATCTGGTCTTCACGGCGGCGACGATCGAAACCGCGACGATCGCGACCTGGACAGCCGGATTTTTCAAGAAGCGATCCAACGCGTTCGGGCGCGAAATCAGTTTTTCAGCCGCGAGCCGCAGCTGCTGCTCGCCCTCGAACTTTCGACGGAACTCGTCCGCACGTTTTTCGTTCAAAGACACATTCTCGTTGGCGAGTTCGACGCTGCGACTAAGGGCCGCAGCTTTAGCGTTCGCAGCGGCAATCGATGCCGTTAGCGTCTCGTTCTCGTCCGAGACCAATTTAAGCTCGGCTTTCATCGCCTGAATCTTTCGCATCTGCTCGGCGGTCAACGCACGGTACTCGATGCCCGCAACCTCGACGATCAACGAGCCGTCCGGCAGGCTTTCGACGACGCGGGTCGCCTGAGCATTAGAAGTCGGAACGCAGCATGTCATCATCGCTGCGAGCAGCAAGATCAGACATAACGGTTTTGCGAGTCTCATTTATTTTCTCCAATTTCTTCGACATCAGATCGAGCTGCGTGGCGGCTGTGTCGATCTCGGCGGCGAGTGCCCTGCGCCGTGCGGCGTTTTGAAACAGCGTTGCGGTTATCGTCGCGAGATCCCTTTCGCCGGCGGCGAGTTCGTCGAGCACCGCCTGCCTCTTTGCTTCGTACTCGGCGACCGCCGTTCGTTCAGACTCATCGAGGTCCTCACCCAAACGTGCGAGTACGAATTTCAGCAGCCATGAAAGTAGAGGTCGCCACATCATCAAATCAAATGAACCTATCGCAGCGGCTCGGAATTGATGCCTACGATGAGCTTGTACGCGATCGTGGCGAGTGCAAAAATTTGCAGAGCGGCCTGCGGGAGCGTGTCCCAGCCGATCGTCCCCGAAAAGAACGCCGAGACGAGCACGGACGCAGCAGCGACCAGAACCGAGATAACCATCGCGAGAAACAGTGCCCCGACGCCGGCGAGACCGGTTTGAACCTTGATCCACTGAATGATGCCGGTCGCGGCGATAAAGCCGACGAGTGTCGTAACAAGATTTTCAGGCGTGAAAAAGCTTGCCGCCAGAACGAACGAAAGTGCAAGTAAAATTGTTGACATAAGTGTTACCATTCCTTCAAAATGCAGACCGTAAGCGGCCTGCGGTTCATAAATTTCATCCAGTCATCGAACTGCTGCCGTTGATTGCGGACCAGACACGCTGTGGACCAGCCGCCGATCCGCGTCGAGTACCAACCGGCACGATGACAGTTGGCACCGATGACGTCGTAATAGACCTTGCCGATCTCCTCGACACGGTCGTTCTTGTTGTTGTCCCGAAAATAGGGAAACGGACGATTCTGCCGGTATGCAGGATACTTGCCCTTGTGCAGTCCGTAGATGTGCGAGTCGTAAACGATCTCGTCACTTTTCAAAATCGCACAACCCAGACGGTTGTACTTGTCGAAATGCTTCAAACCCTCGGCCCCGGCGTTCGTCGTCCCCGATGCGACGGAGATGAATTTCATTTCGCCGGACGAGCCGTCGAACGTGTAAACCTTGTCATCGAATCGATCGAACTCGTCCTCGTCCGAACGTACCCAAACGTCGAGAACGCCGCGTGGAAAACCGCGAAACGACGCGAGTTGCGAAACGCGGTCGTATATCTGTTTGTCGGTGTAGTTCTTTACGTTCGCCATTTTTGTTTGATCGGGGAAAAAGAAAAAGCCCACGATCCGCGTGATTTACGGATCATGGGCTTCGCAGAGCCTCTAAATGTTTTCAGGTTCGTCCGGGCGTCTCAGCGCCTCGCAAAGCGTCGCTCGTTTTGTCGTCAACGCACGGACTTACTCTAATCTAATCGTGCAAAATTCGCAAGAATAATGTATGTCGGATCAGCCACAGTCAAGAGCGGCCAACGTGCGCGGCGAGAGCCACAGACTCTCACGTCGCTTGACGCCGCCGTTGGCCGTCGTCTCGGTATCGACGCGGCGCCAGCCGCGATCCTCAAAAAGCGAACGATAGAGATCGGACGCATAGCCGCTCAACACAACCATCCCTTTAACGCCGTCTAGCGTCGCGGCGAGCCTGCGGTGAGCGTCGTCGTCAAGCTCGTGCGTGTACCGGTTCTTGTCGGTACGAGTTGCCGTAACATACGGTGGGTCGAGATAAAAGAGCGTCGAGGGCGAGTCCATATCTGCGATCAAACGAGCGGCGTCCCGATTCTCGATCTGGACAAGCGAGAGCCGCTTTGCCGCGTCGTAGATCACCTGCGGTTTGATCCCGGCAACCGGAGAGTCGCGGGATTTGTGCCTGCGAAAATTCGAAGCGATCGCGCGAGTGCCGCCGTGCATACTCATCTTCAACCGAAAGAAAAGCCGACGGGCTTGCTCAAGCGGGTCTTCGGCGGCGGTCAAACAGACCTCGAACTCCTCACGCGACCACGGCGTTAGGCGGATCGACCGCACAAGCTCGTCGGCTCGATCCCGTAGGACGCGGAAAAAATTACACACGTCGCCATCGAGATCGTTGTAGGTCTCAAGGCGTGACGGTTCCTTTTGAAAGAGGACGCTGCCGCCGCCGCCGAACGGCTCGACGTAGGACTCGTGCCTTGGGAAATGGGAAATAACCCAACGGGCAAGTCGGAACTTGCCGCCGTAATATTTAAGGACGGGATTTGCGATCGGACGCTGCATAAGTTCACCTCTCCCCGCGAAAGGCACACACAGTAGCGTGTGATCGGCAGCAATTTCAAGTGCCGAGATCGTGAATGTCGCTTGCGCAGACCGTTATGCTGATCTCATCAAGCTCGGCGGCGTCCGGAAGAGGGATCTTTAGCGTTGCGAGCATCTCGTTCACTTCCTCAATGCCGAGGACGATGTGCAGCCGGCGAGACTCGTCGCCGATAGGATTCGTGTTAGAATTGTCTGACATTTTGTAATTCTCCATCTTTGGGGAAGGTATCAACAAGCCCGGCGACAGCGGTTCGCCGGGCTTGTCCTGTTTTATGGAAATGTAGCCGAGTCACTATGTTTTTGCAATTTGTATGAAAGCAAGAGGCAAATGGCTGACGATACGTGAAGCGTCGGATATTAGCGGAGCGGCGAAGTCCACGTTGACCAAATGGTGTCGAACCGGAAAACTACCGAATGCCCGCAAGATCGAAACGCCATTGGGTAGTTATTGGGAGATCGCTGAATCCGACCTGAAAAACATCGACGAGATCAAAGTCGGCCGCCCGCGAAAGCAGTAGCGGCTATTTAGGAGCCGCTCTCGATGACATTGCCATCAGGAAGGCGGCAGTTGCGAGTTGATCGAAATCGTATTTCCCGTTCTGATCGACCGTAAAACGCTTCCTTAGCTTCGGTTCCTTCTCAACCCCATCAACGATAACTGTAATAAGGTAAAGGAACTCGGCGCGTGACAGAGGTCTTTCCGAACGGCCGATGTCATTGGTCTTTCGAGTGTACGTCATCGCCGAAGCGAGAATCTCGTCAGCATCTTGTCGCGTTCGCTTCGCGATTGCCATGGCCACAATACGGTCGTTTCCGTCGGGATCAGTCGCATCTACTTTCGGCGCACCGTTTGACGGCTCGATAGTTGCTGATTCCGGCCATGGCGTGGCGTCCGGTGACGCTCGTTTAATAGGCTGACGGGCGGCGGGGTCGCGGGCTTTCAATATCTCGTCGGTCCGTCGATTGTCCTCATTCTGCCTTTCGATGCTCGCTTGATGTGCCTCGCTTTGGACTAGCTGATAACCCAAGAATGCGATCAAAATCAGAAACAAACCGCCAACAACCGCCGTCCGCGGATACCGCTTGAGAATGCCGAAGATCTCTGACAATGTGCTCATAAACCGTATTCTTTTAAGATGTTAAATCGAATCCGCGCTAACTCTCTAGGGTAGTATCCGTCAAGCATAATCTGTTCATCGCGCCGAAGTAGATGAGTCGGTAGTAATGCGACAGCGGCGAAAATGTTCGCTTCACGATCCATACGTCGTTGTTCGGAACGACTGAAGCGATGAGCGGCTGCATGCAGAAAATAATGCCCAAGTTCGTGAAATGCAACCCATCGACGCTCACCTTCGGCGAGACCGGCCCTCAGGAGAATGGCATTGCGATTTGCGAGAGGGACGAACTCACCCTTGTGCTTACGGCCGATCCCTTCGACGAACAATATTCGCTCGTGCAAGCAAATCTGCTCGAAGTCCTTCATCCCGAAAACACGAGTGTTCCAATCAGGGAGACGCTTTTTAATTAGGCTTGTGAGAATGGCCGACATTTCATCTTTTTCGGACAGGGTAGCTCATTATTCGTTGCTCTTTCTCGATCTCGGCGTCGAGAAGTTGTGCCAGAGCCCGCAACTGCGCCCTCGTCCTTGTTTCGCCGCCACCACCAAATTTCAGACTGATCAATTCTTGAACGCTTAGCTCCCGAGCAATCTCTTTTTTCGACGGAGTCGGCGCTGCTCCGTCGACGTGTTCCGTAAGCCAGTCAAGGCCGAAGTTGTCTCCAAGGACGCGAGCTAAGCTTATCAAAATTTGCTTGCTTGGCTGATTCGTGCCCGTCTCGATTTGGGATAACGATGAATGAGCAACGCCAATTCTTGAGCCGACCTCCTTCAGCGTGTAGCCGCCACGTTTCCTTGCCTCGCGAATCTTTTCACCAACTGACATTATTTGTGTTGACAAATGTCATTGACCTACATTATCCTTTATTTGCTTGCTAAACGAAGTTGATAAAGCAAGCAGTACAAATGACGCAATTCTGCCTGAAGCCGTTTCGTCATCAAGATCGCCAAGAGTAAAGGCGTATCGGCGGCAAATGACTGTGTCGGACGGACACAAACGCTTACACCTGTAAGCACACGATACATTATGAACGACAAGAAAGCAAAAATTTTCCTGATCAATCACGAGTTGACAGTTGCTGAAATTGCTCGGCGTCTCGCGGCCGATTCGGACGCGACGGAGGCGAGTCTTCGCTCGATGATAACGGACATGATCAATGGCCGAAGGTTCTATCCGACGCTTGCCGACAAGGTTTTCGAACAGGTCGGACTTCGACTTGAACGCCCAATTCATTTGCGCCCAATGCGAACGCGACAAGCGGCCTAGAGCTATGAAGAAGGAATTCAGAACCCCGATACGAATGATTCGGCTTGATGTGTCGGCCATAGAGTTCAGCAAATTTGAAGAGTCGTGGGTCTCTTGGTTAGCGGAGCCTTGGTGGTTTGTAACGCTTCGTTGCGGCGAGCAAACACTCCGCTTCGATTACAGGATCACACCGGAAATTTACGCCAATCTTCGACGACACCACAGGGCAGCCGACGACCGAAGGCTAAAAGCCGACGATCCACCGTCCGCCGAGTGGTTTGACGAAGCGATCAATTCAAGGCGGTTCATTGCGATGCCGCAACGGCCACCGCAAGAGTTCTATACGACGGTCTAATTATTATTAACACGAACCGAGAGGCGAGTGGATTTCAAAAAATGGAGGAAATTGAAACATGGAGACTAAAAACAAGGGGATGCGGCTGGTGCCGCCGGCAACTCCTGAAACACATTCGCTGGTCGCGTTGACGTTCGACGCCGAGATCAAACGCCTTGCGGTCGAAAAAGGGCTTGAGATCGGAACGGTGATGACGAAGCTCGCGGGATTTACGGGGCTCGATGAGCGCCAGCTCTATAACTACCGGTCCGGGAAGACGGACATACCCAGTCTGCTGATCCCGGTTTTCTGCAAACAATTCGAGTCCAACGCCCTCGCAATGGCGATCGTGAGCCTTTGCGACGTGACGCCGATCGAGACAGATGACGGATTTGACGTTGCTCGGGGTCTGCGGACGAGCCGTCCGCGAAATGCTTGCGGGCGGCGAGGACTTCCTGGACGCATTCGATGACGGACGGATCGACGGACGCGAGGAGATCAAACTCAAGCACACGCGGGCACGGATCATCCGAACGACGAATCGGCTGTTTGAAATCGCCCAAAATGCCCGTCGGCGAAACACGCCGACCGCCGCCTAAAAACACCATCCGTCTCCGATTATCGGAGACGAAAGAGACACGCTTTGTTGGAAATAAAGGACTTAAGAGGCCGCTGACTCTCAAAGGGGCGGAGACGAATATGAAAAAAAAGAGCGATCAACTTGTAATTCAAAACAACGATGCGACTGCCGTCGACGCGGTCACAACTTCATTCCTGATGCTTGGCGCGGCGAGATACGCGAACCACGCCCACCAATCCGCGAAATCGGATCTTGTTCGATTTTGCCAAGCGGTGCGAGACGACAGGCGATACCAACATTTCGGCTTTTCGAGCATGGATGAGTTTCTCGATTCGCCGATGTCGCCGTTCAAACGCGACACCTTTTACCGCGAAGAGAAGCTTTATCTCGCCGAGGGCGTTGAGCAATATGACCTGTTTAATGAACTGAAGATCCCGGCGACGCTGCGACGCAGGCTTTCGTCCGGCGACATCGCGATCGACGGCGACGAGGTAGTTGTCGCCGGCTCTGAACGCGTAAGCCTCACGAACGGCGGTTCGATCAAAACCATTGTCGAGCAGCTTGTCCGCGATAAGATCGCCGCCGAAGGGCAGATATCAAAGTCCGACAAGGAGATCGCTCGACTCGAAAGGATCGCTGACGAGCACAAGAAGCTGAAAGCCGAGCTTGCGGAACTCGACGAAAAACCGGCGTATGTCGTCGCGTATTTGCGGGCCGTCGAGGCGTTCCTTGTGTTCATCGCCGAGGTCAAAGATCTGCCGGGCGACCTCAAGGCCGAACGAGCCGAGGGCGATCTGGATCATATCAGCGAACTCCTCGAACAACTCTATCGAGCATACGGCGAATCGTTCCCATTCCGAACGCAGCGGAGGGCAGCCTAAATGAATTTCGATGTCGACACCGTGATCGCGATAGTGCTGCTATCGCTTGCCGCTCTGCTCGCGGCGTTTCAGATCGGGCAGATCGTAGAAGGCAGAGAGAAAAAAAAGGGAGAAGGAAAATGACAAAAAAGTGGCGGCAACAACTCAACCGAGCGCGACGAGGATTCTTTCTTCGCGAAGGCGAGGTGGCGGTAACTCTCAACCCCGACTCACATCCCCTAACGGCGCATCCGACCAGCCGCGTTACATTTACTTGCTCACTGACCTTCAAGGACGAGTTTGGAGCTTTCAAGATCCAGAGAACCTTTCGCGCCGGCCGAAGCACGATGGTCCCACGCGTTCTCCTCAACGACTTCCTCGATTTCAAAGAACTCGTGCTTGCAGATGGGCGTGCGGCATCGGACTCGATCCTGGACGCCGAGATTTTGGAGGACTCGAAATGACCACAACATCAACCACAACAACGACAGTATTCGCGGCCGAGAGGCTGAATCGCATCGCACGCTATCTGTACAAACAGCGTTGGAACGCGACCTATGGCGGCGACGAGAAGCTCGGGGATTACTACAGAGACGGGTGGCAGACGATCGAGCAGGTTTTGAGAAGCGCGCTCCTCGGCTATGTCGCAGATCGCGAACTTTTGATGGGAGCACGCACGACCATTTAACGCAACGATGATCTGGTTGACCCCGCATCAACTGACCGAGATCGGAGTGTCGAGAGGCATTCTGCACCGCAACCGCGACGTATGGCGTTGGCGGCAGACGGGCCGTCGAGGCCGCAACGGCCGACCCGTCGAAGAGGTTTTGCTCGAATCGCTCCCCGAGCGATATCAGGCCGCGTACCTGCAGATCTTCGGCCACGGTCAGACCGGCTCTTTGACAACTGAAACAAGCACGGACGTCGCAACGGACGATCTCGTGTTGAGCGATGCAACCGCCGTGGACGACGATACCGACCGGAGCGAGGGAGACGACCCGGAGACGGCTCTTGTGAATTCGCTCGCGCGATACCGGCCGGAGCTTCGCGAACGAATGCTAGCCGAGGCCGAACGTCTCGCCGAGATCGTCCGGCGATACGACCGCATCTCGCCGAAACGCGTGCGAAAAGATGCCGGACGAGCGTTCGACTACGTCCCGGCGGTCGAACGGCTTTGCGATGAAACCCCGTGTACGGACGCGGGGATCGTCGCGGTCGAACCGAACCGGGCGAAACGCCGATCGCCTCACGCGATCGAAGCGTGGTCAAAGGCGGTGCGAAAGATCGGCCTCGGGGCGTTCCTGCGGAAGCCGCCTGCGCCGACGGGACGCATCGATGCACGTCGTGCCGAGGTTTCAGCGGCTGCTGTCGATTGGCTGAACAAAAATTGGCGAAAGAAGCCAAGCCCGTTCAAACTCCATCAGGCGTTGGAGCGAGAGGCACGAAAACACGGGTGGAAGATCCCTGCATACGGCTGGATATATCGACGATACCGCGATCTGCCGAAGATCGTCTCGACGCTCACCTTCGAAGGTGAGAACGCCTATCAAGGCCGTCTGTCGCCGTTCCTGCCGCGAACCGTCGCAGATCTCGGAGCTCTCCAGATCCTGTGCGGCGATCACTCGGTACGCGATGTTTCGGTGATGCTGCCGGACGGTGAACTGATCCGACCGTGGCTCACCCTTTGGTACGACCTGCGAACGTCGCTCATTTGGGGCTGGCATCTGGACACGGTGCCGTCATCGCGAACTATCGGTTTGGCCTACGTGAACGGCGTACAGAACTTCGGTGCGCAGCCGATCTCGGATCCGGAGAGCGGCTACACGTCGTATCTCTACACCGATCAGGGCCGCGACTACCGTTCGCGAACGCTCACGGGCCAAGACCTCGTATTTAAGCGGGCGGCCGCGATCGACGGCGGGCTGAACGCGATCTGCACGCAACGCCGCGTGGGTTTTATGGACGAGCTGGGGATCAAACATATTATGGCCCGCGGCTACAACGCGAAAGAAAAACCGGTCGAGCGTGTGCACAAGGATATCTCGGCTTGGGAGCAGAACGACTTTGTCGACGAGTACTGCGGAAACGGCAAGACTGACAAGCCGGATCAATGGCGGCGGGCGTGGCACCGGCACCAGAAGCTCGTCAAACGTGCCGACGGCAATCGTGAGCGGATAGAGTCCGAATCGCCGTTTATGACGTTCGACAGCTACCGCGAGAACCTCGCCGGATGGATCGTTGAGTACAACCACTCGGCACACAAACGGGCGGTGCTCGGCGGTTCGCGAATCGTCCCGGCAGAGGAGTTTGAGCGGCTTTATCACACGCGATACGAGATCTCGGACGCATCGCTCGCTCTGCTGCTGATGAAAACCGCGAAGCGGAAGATCGGCAAGAACGGCATTCAGATGCATCAGCCGCACTGGTACTACCTCTGCGAGGAATTCTCGGCCTACAAGGGCGATCGCTCGATCGAGATCGAGGTGCGGTATTCGGACGGCGATTATTCGCGACTCTGGGCGGTTCTGCCCGACGGACGCATTGTCGAGGCTCAACTCGTAACGCCGAGTTCGATCCTGAATCCGAACAAGAAGTCGATGGAAATGATCGCACGGCAAAAGGCTCATGAGCGAAAGGTCGTCCGAGAGTTTCGGTTTATTCAGGAATCGAATTATCGCGGCGAAACGACGGAGGATCGTGTCGCACAGATCGTCAACGAGCACGACGAGCCCAGCTCGCCGGACGCCGAGAAGTTGGCCGTCAATTCGCAGCCGACGGTACGCCAACTAACGCGGCTCGACCGTGCGGTTCCGGCGGCACCGCGTCGAAGCGTAACAGCCGACGACGTTGATGCGTCGAATGTCGTCGAAGGGTTTTTCGGCGGTGAGAGTGAGGCCGTGTCCCGTCCGCAGATAAAGGACGAGTGGGATTGAAAATTGAAAACTCAAGTTTGGTCCGCGCTGGCGTGATAGAAACCGCTCCCCGGAGAATGGATGTGACACGACGGGGTAAAAACGAACGCAACAATCTCCGCGTTGCTTGTCCAGGCAACGTCAGGCGTTCAGCTCCATGCGACAGCGGTCATCTTTAGCGGTTGATGATGCCCGTTAGGCGGACCAATTAAATTTTTCTTCGAGGCAATTCGCTATGGGTGGGGATGAGCAGAAGCGACGACGGAAAGTCTGCAGCGTGTGCGGACGGAAAACTCGCAGGGACGATGACGGCGGTAGGGTCGTCCACCGAAAACGAAGATTTCGAGTGTGCATGATCTGTCGCGGCAGCTATGCCTTTCCCGTTGAGCAGATCGCCAAATACGGCCTCCGGTTCCGGTTCGTGCACAAACGCGAGATACCGAGCCCGCAGACGCTCTCTCACATTGCGACCTACCGACAGTTTCGACGAGTTTATGCAGTGCTTCTCATCGCAAAAGAGCGACGGGAAAAGAAATTAAAACAGGAGGTGAACTGGATGGTCGATGAAATGACAACGAAAATTCTGCGGCTGCCCGATCGGCTTGCGGCGATCGTGCGAGAGACCTACGACGTTCTGGGCGACGATTTCCGTCTATCGGACGACATAGCTATCAAAAAGATTCGGGATCTGATCGAAGAGATAGACCCCGAGATCATACACAACAGCAGAAAGAAGAAGAGGCTTTCTTGAACAAAGCCTCCTCAACAAAAGAGACACGGCCGAGAACGTGTTGGAGACGATTTACGACCGGTTTGTCAGGAACGTTTATACCACGTACCGACAGGCTCAAGTCAATTACAAAAACATTTGGAGAATTGAAATGGGATCACGATTAACAATGTCGGCCGCGAGCCGACTGGACGAAACGCGTGGCAGCGTGAACATCGTCGGCGGCAGCGGAAGCAGTCACGATGAAGCGCTTCGCCTTAGGTTCGAGAGATTTATGAGCGAGCATCCGCATCTGACAACGTCGGTGCTCGACAAGGAACACTCGATCGGCGTTTCGAAGACGGCACTCGACCTGCTTTTGAAAGGCGAATATTTTCTTCGCGGCGGGCCGGGAGGAGCAGCCGTTAACCCGAAGGCGAGCCGCATCGAGAGTAAAGTTCGCGAATATCTTGACCGAATGGAAAACACGAACGCCGACGGCAGCGGCATCGGATTCGTGCGAACGGTGCTCGCGAGTCAACTCGAATACGCCTGCTCGACCGCGATCGAGGAGAATATCATCGTCGTCGCGTACGGTTCGCCGGGGCACGGTAAATCGGTTTCGCTGCAGCAGTACGTACTCGATCGGATGACGACGCCGCCGATACGGATACTGTGTTCGCGGAACATAACGCCAGGCTATTTTGTCCGGCGGCTTGCCTCCGAACTGCGACTCAAGAACCTCGGCTGCATTCCCGAAACCGAGGATCGGATCGCCGAGAGCCTGATCAAAAACAAGCGCGTGATCTTCGTGGATCAAGCGAACTATTTGGACGAACGCGGGCTTGGCACGATCTGCCACATCTGGGAGCGGGCACGCGTCGGCATCGTTCTCGCGGGAACGCATCAACTCTACGAACTATTTTCGATGCTCACCGATCGGGAGGACATCAAGGCGCAGCTTTCGAGCCGCGTCGCGATGTTCGTTCCGCTCAAGGGGCTCTCGCTCGAAGAGGTTAAGCCGGTCGTTCAAAAGACTCTCGGACGACGGGCAACGGCGGCGGTCGTCGCGGCGGTATTCAACGCGATATCGAGCAATCAGCGATCGACGACAGGCACGTATCAGGTCGCGAACTTTCGCAACCTGAGCTTCCTGCTGCCGCGATTGAAAGCGTTATTCGACAAGAATGCCGAGGCGATCGCCGCCGGAGACCTGAAAGCGGAGGACCTCGTCGCAAGCGCGATGACGCGTCTGATGCTCGGATAAGGAGACGATATGAACCGACAACAGATACGACTGCTCACAGGTTCGCTTTTTGACACGATCTCGCCCGCGTCGATTCCGGCAGTAACCGCGACGCGGATAGTCTGCGGCGACTGCGCAGGCGACGAGACGCTGCCGAGAAAAACAATGCTGACAGCCGACGGCAGATGTGCCGAGTGCGGCGGCCGCAGCTACATCCCTGCTTCCGTTATCGGAATCGCACTCGGCAAAACCCTAAGAGACAAAACACCGGAGACGACTTATGACTACACAACAACAGACACGACAGATACTAACCGCCGGCCAGTTGCGGAGCCTCAATACCCTCAAGCACGAATATGGCTTGTCGGAAGCGGCTCTCGCTAGATGCCGATTTTTCAGCCAAGCGGACGAGCCATGGATCCCGCCCGATCTTCTGCAGTCGATCGCACTGCAGATCGGATCGTTCACCTACGTCGGCATTTCGTTCAACCAGTACGTTCGCGAACTCGAACAGCAAATTTGGAATGCAAAAGTGATCGACGCTGACGGGAGAACGTTCGAGCGATGCGGCGTTGCGACGATCGGCGAGGAGCACGGCGGCGAAGTGGGCGACGAGGTCGTAAGCCTCGATACGCACGCTCTGGCTCAAGGACGGGCTTTGCAGGCGGCGTTAAGTGCCGCGGGCTTTCACCCGTTCAAGGCGGGCTTTCGATCCGCATATCCGACGCGGCCGGCCTTGTCGCCTGCCGAGGATGAGCGACTTTCAGAGGAGGAGATCGAACTGCATAAGCGTGCCGATGCGAGTGAGCTTCGCGGCAAGGACTTGCGGCAGATCCACGCTCTCGCCGAGGAATGCGGACTGATCATCGGCAAGGATCAGCGGTCATATCGAGCGTGGCTCGCCAAAGAATTCCGGTCGGCGACAGCGGCGACGCTCAACGCAGCACAACGCGCGTCGGTGATCAACGCATTGCTGAACTACGACATGGTAGCGAACCTCGCAGACGTCCCCGACGAACTGCGTGCGGACGCGATGATCGCGTAGAAGGAGGCGAAAGGTATATGCAGGGCACGGAAGTAGAACCAAACAGATTCCTTCCCGAAGAGACAGTCGAGGAGGAGATCATAAATCCGGCGTCGAGCGTCGGCCTTAGCAATATCGAGATCGTTGTCGTGGGTCGGCTGCTGCGAGCCACGACAACGGAGCCTGTCAAACAGCGAGAGCTGATCGCCGAGGTAACGCGCGAATCGCAGACGCTCTTGACGAACCGGACGGTTCGTCTAATGATCCGACGGTTTCGCCGCGAACGCGGCTTCCCGATCTGCAGCCGAAAGGGCTTTCCCGCCGGTTATTGGTGGGGACGAACCGAGCCGGAGGTCGAGGAATTTGCAAAAGTGTTTTTTGCACAGATCAAAGACGAGGCGAGCACCGTCGCGATAATGCTGAAGAAGAATTATCCGCGGCTTGCCGGTCAGATGACGCTGGATTTCGTGGAGGAGAAAACAAAATGACGAGGAAAATGTGGACAAAAGAAGAGCGAGATGAGGTCAACACGATATATCGCTCCCTCTACAGGGAGTGGTTTCCGAAGAACGGGATAAAGTGGCCGTCGCCTAGTCCGTTTGCGGACGCCCTTATAAAGGCGATCTGGTTCGCAGGCAGAGAGTGGGAGCGGATGCAAGGAGAGAAAAAATAATGGAAGAAGGAGAAAACGAAATGAACGACAACGCGCCGCGGCTCATCGAATCGCCCACGAAGGCATTGAGGATGAGGTAACGCGATGACAACGATTATAAAAATGGAAGTAGAACTCGCTCCGTTCACCACGCCTAATTTTGTCACCGTTAAGTTGCCGCCAAGCGACGGCAGCTCTCGCCATCTTGAGCCTTCGACATACGCATTGCACGAAATCAGTGAGGCGATATTGGAGCGATTGTGCGAAGAATTCCGTACAAACGTGCTTGAGAAAGCACGTAAAGAGCGAAAAGTCTTGCAGAGTAAAGGCATCGAGGAGAAAATCCGATGACACTTTTCGCGGCCTACCGCCGCCGCCAACGTGAGGGCGAGGCTCACGCAACGACCCTTTAATAAAATAGCCAGGCGGGGCGGCGGTGTCCGTCCTGCCAAGAAAACAGGGAGCAACGATCAAATGCAGGCAACACGAACAACGAGACGCGGCGGTTCGCGGGAATGGCGAACGAAAGCCTACGCGGCGATAAACATCTGCTGGAAGCAGCTTGCCGGACGCGAGGGCAGCGAGGCCGACCGCGAAGCTCGCCTCAGCTGGATCACGGAATTCCTCGACCTTGCGAATCCGCTCGGATCGCTCTCTGATCTATCGGACGAGCATCTCGGCCTTGTCGCCGGCGAGTTGAAGCGTTTGACGGGCTACACAGATCCGAAACCGATACAGTCGTATGTGCCGAGAAAGCGGGCAGAGGCCGGCAACGTCGTTCGCGCTCATTTCGGGCAGGGAAAAAGCGGCACGCAGCCGAGACCACGCGAAACCGTTTTTCTCTCCTCGCACGAACAGGTCTATACGCTCGATAAGCTCCAGCGCTATCTAACGTGGAGCGACGCGGACGTCCAAAAGTATTTGGCGAAGCGGTTTCCATGGGCAAGTGCGATCGCGGCAAGTCCGACGCTTTCGTACAAGCGACTTACGTTCCGGCAGGCGACGGCCCTCGTGAATGCACTGCTGCACATCGCGGCTCATCGAGATCTCAAACGACGCACTCACGACGATCGTCCGGTGACGCGTGCCGAGGTTGAGAATTATCTCAAGGTCCTAAAACAGGAACTAGATATTTCATTCCGATCGAGGTGATCGGGACACGTCGCGAATGGTCGCGATTTGGCGGTCGAAAAATAGCGAACCCAAGCCCTACTACCTATTTCGGATTTGGATCGATACTGAACGGTTTGGAGAGGTTTGGAAGGGTACTGGGTAGATAGTCAGTGATGCAGAAATCGCAATACGATAAAATTCAGCCGGAAACGGACAACGGATTCCTTCCCGTCCGCTGTCCCAGTTGCCGTCGTATGATCTGCGAGATCAAGGCGGGTTCGAGCGGCGTTCTCCGATATAAATGTAAAAAGTGCGGTCGCAGTAATCGAATTTACTTGCAACCCGATGCAGAAAAGAATAGTATCCATAACGAAACGGCCGTACGCTCCTTATCTGATGCGGCTCTCGAAAAGCGAGGCGCTGAGACGCCCTAACTAAAACAAGCTCAAACGACGAACAGCAAGAGGCCCTGCGAGGCCCGTGATCCTAAAAAGGATTCGCGGGCCTCTTTCTTTTTATTATGCCGAAGGTCGGATTTAACAATCAGTGGATCGAGATCGCACGCCTCGGGCAGGCGACCGATTCGACAGGCACGGCACGCGACCTCTCGCCGGAGTGGATTAAGCGAGTGATCGCGAACTACAAAGCGGGCGGTCACGACGCTCCCGTCGTCGTCGGACATCCGGACTCGGACACTGAGCCGGCGTTCGGCTGGACGAGCGACCTGCGGCTTAACGGCGACGTGCTCGAGGCGCGTTTCGTCGATACGGATGACGAGTTCGAAAAACTCGTCGAAGCCGGACGTTATAAAAAACGGTCGGCATCGTTCTATCTCGATCCGCCGAGCCTGCGACACGTCGGGTTCCTCGGCGGTGCGGCTCCGGCCATTAAGGGCCTGGCGGATATCAAATTTTCGGACGGCGATTCCTTCGCCGTCGAAGTAATCAACCTGACAGAGGAGAAAAAAATGGAAGAGGAAGATCTCGACCAGTTGCCGGAAAGCTTCTGGGAAAAAGTCAAAGCGAAGCTCGGCGGGCAAAAGGCCGAGTTCAAAGAGGGCGACGCAAAGACGCCGCCTGCGGCCGATCAGACTGCACCGCCTGCTTCAGAGCAGACGGCAGTGATGAGCCTTTCCGAGGAACAGATCAGTGCGATGGTCAAGTCGGCTGTTGCTGCGACGACCGCCGAGTACAAGGCGAAGTTCGACGCTCTTGCCGTCGTGAACGCCGAACTCGTGAAGAAGATCGACGCGGGCGTTGCGACCGGACGCAGATCGCAGATCGTATCGTTCGTCGAATCGATCCCGGTCGAAAAGGCCCGTCACTATCTAAAGAGCGCCGGCGTTGTCGATTTTATGGAATCGCTTGCCGACGCGGACGAACGCGACGGCGGCAAAGCCGCGATCAAATTCGCGGAACGCAAAGCCGGTGAAAAGCCGATCGAGTTCTCGCGTGTCGAGTGGTTCAAGCAGTTCGTTACCGAACTGCCGGCGATCGTCGAATTCGGCGAGCGTTTCGGCCAGCTCGAGGCTTCGCCCGAGGCCGGAGCCCTGGTCAACACAGATCGAATCAATGCAATGAAGGCGGCGGCCGGCGTTAAAACAGCAGCCGTCGAAATCGCAGGAGGTGCAAAATAATGCCAACTCAAGTTTTGGAAACAACCGCCGCACAAGAGCCGCTTGAAGCGGTCGCACCGGAACAAGCGGTCGCGATTCCGTTGACGATCAAATCGGGGTTCGTGGTTGGCCGCGGCGACACCCTCGGTCAGATCGGTTCGAGCGGCAAGTATCGCCGGCGAGGCAGATCAACTGTTATCTCGACGGCATTCACGACCGGCTCACCGAACGGTCGCGTCATTCCCGGCTCTTTCGTCCCAGGCGACATCCTCACGAACGCAGCCGGAGCGAGCGTCGGCACAATCCTCTCGATCGCGAACGACGGCGTGGTTACGCTAACCGCAAACGCCGCGGTCGCGGTTGCAAATGGTCAGTCCATCCTCGCGAGCGATGGTTCGCAGATAGCGGTGTGTATCGCCGACGAAGGTAGCGACGGCGTAGGTGATACGACGATAAGGGCGTTCATCGGCGGTTATTTCGATGCTACCCGCATCTCTGACCTGGACGCGTCTGCGCTGTCGGAACTCGGCGGCACGCTCCGTCCCGGCAACATTTTCAGATTCTAGGAGGCTATAAGACAAAATGAGTTTAGTTCTATCATTTCCAACAAACGCCGAGCTGAACGCAGTGGTCGAGGCCTTCGTGCCGGATCCTGCCGAATTCGTCGGCTCGACAATTCTTCCGTTGACGGAGTCAATGTACCAAGAGGTGCAGTGGGATGAACGCGATAGGGAACGCGGCCTGACGGCACCGCACCTGCTCGGCGCAGACCCGAGGGTGGACACCCGCCAAGGCTCGGTTCGCCGCAGCTATACGCCGATCCCGTTCAAGGAAAGCGATCTTCTGAAGGAAGACGAACTATTGCGCGCACGTCAACTTGGCACGATGGCCGGAACGCTCGATATCGCATCCGAGATCGCACGCCTCGCACGCAACCGTTGGGTCAAGACGATGAACCGCATCGAGAAGCTCCGTTGGGACGCTCTCGCCGGCCAGATCACGATCAACGAAGGCGGCGTTTCGGTTTCTGAATCGTTCGCCGTTCAGTCGTACACCTCCGCAACTGGCTGGGATACGCCCACGACGGCGACTCCGCTCGCGGATTTCGACGCGGTGAAGCTGCTCTTCCGCGGAACTGGAGCTTCGGCTGCCGGTGCGAAGGCGTATATGAATCAGTCGACAGCAAATCTGCTTCTCGAAAACCAGAACAGCGGCGATATCAAGGGTTTTCAAAACGCCAACTTTGTCCAACTGCCCTACGCGATCGACGAGCTAAACAAGATTCTCGTAGCCCGCGGATTGCCGACCATCGTCGTCGTCGATCATGGGTATATCGACGGGAGCAACGCTTACAAAAACTTCATCAAGGACGGCGACGTTATCGTCGTCGGCCAGCGCCCTGCGGCACAGACGGTCGGCGATGTCGTCTCGACGCCGAGCCTGCATAAGAGCAAGGGCGGGCAGCCGGCACCCGGATATTTCTCCGTGATCGAGGTCAACGGCGTACCGAGCGAGATCGCAGGCAGCGTGTCACTCGGTCAACTCGGTTCGGGCAAAAATCCGAAAGTGGAGATCACCGGCGGCATCTACGGCGGCCCTCGCCTGGTCTATCCGAAATCGGTCGTCAAGATGGCCGTATATGAGGCATAAGGAGACGAGTGAAGGTGGCAAAAAAGCAAATCGAAAAGGATAACCCCGCTGCAACCAAGGCGAGTGAGGGAGCGGATTTACAAACCGCTCCCTCGGGACTCATGGTTCGCGTGATCTGCGGCGGAGTGCTCGGCCCAAAACTCCTCAAAAAGGGAGACATAACGGACGATCCGCAATACGTCGCGGTTCTCGATATCGCGGGGCAGACGAAGGTGGAGGCCGTCGAGTAACACCGTGGCGTACCTTCTGACGCAAGACCTGTTGGATGAACTTGGCGAGGCAACACTCGCCAAGCTCACCGACGACGAGGGAACGGGCGAGATCAACGAAACGCGCGTCCTAAAAGCGATCGAATTCGCCAGCGGCCTTTTCGACTCCTACGCGCGTGCCCGTTACTCGATTCCGGTGCCCGCGACCGCAATGGTACGGAGCCTGAATCTCGATATCGCGGTCTTTCATTTGCATAAATCCCGATCGCAATTTGCCGAGGGAATTTATGCGGTGAAAAAGCAGGCCTATGACGACGCGGTACGGCTGCTCAAGGACGTTGCGAGCGGCAAGGCAGCACTTGATGTCGTGTCCGAGACCGAGACCGAAACGCTGCCCGCGAACGAGGACCGGATACTAACGAACGCGACATCGCAAACATTTACTGACGACGTACTGAAGTCGTTTTGACTATGAGCAACGGCATCGAAGGATTTAACGAACTTATGCGTCGGGTCAGTCGCCTTTCATCGCGGATCACCCGCGATATGGAGCGTCCGATGAAAGCCGGTGCGGTTTATATGGCAGGTTCGATCCGGCAGAATTTTGCCGAATCAGGCCGACCGCAGTCGTGGCAGAAGCTCGCAGAGAGCACCGTCGCACAGCGCCGAAAAGGAAAAGGCCGCGGCGGGATCAAGCCGCTCATCGACACAGGAACTCTCCGGCGGTCGATCTCGTCAAAAACGAATCTCACGTCTGCCGAGGTCGGCACGAACGCCGTGCAGGCGAAACGCCAGCACTTCGGTTATCCGGGCGGCAGCGGACGCGGACAGGCAAAAACGCCGGCACGACCGTTCGTGATGTTCCAAGACAAAGATTTCGACGTTCTCGGAGAGATCTTTTTGCGACACATTCGAAGCTGACGGCGTTAGAAAATGGCGGAGCGTGATTTTGATTTTTATGTAGGCGGGATCGAGGACGGCATTATCGCTGCCCTTCAAGGAATGAAACAGCCGCCGTGCGGCGTGCGTGAATTGACAACCTATTCCGGCGAACTGGATGACGCGAAAGCATTGCAGTCGGCGATCGCAAGCGAAGCCCGCGTGTTTCCGCTCGTGATGGTTTCCTACGGCGGCGGCCATGACACACGAAGCCCGGCAACGCCATCGGTGCTAGGCAAACCGCTCAGCTATCGGCACGATTGCTTCTTTGCTGTGATCTGCGCCGACAACGATCCGCGTGGCGAACGCTCGCGACGGCGGTCATCGGTTTACGGGATGCTCTCGGCGGTTCGCCGCGAGCTTACCGGACGACGGCTCGTAACGATCGACGAAGATACGGACGAGCGTGTTGTGCTAACGCACGGAGTCTTCGAGCCGGACGGAACCGAGTACGTCCTCAAACTCGCGAATATGACGGCGTATGTTGCGGTTTTCCGAACGTGGTTCAACTGGTCATCGCCCGACCGCACCGTTCTAGGCAGCGACGTGGCAGAGATCATTGTGGGCGTCGGCGATCAATCCGCATCCCCTTCAAATCCGGGCAACGTACCCGGAGTGAACTTTGAAACAGGAGACTAAAAATTTGATGTTCAAAATTTCCAATATCTCGAAATATCCGATCGAGGCCAATGACGGCACATACATCGTGCCGGGTGCGAGCTGCGAAGTCGCGAGCGTTACGAAACGGCATCGCGATCTCGAAGGTCGCGGCTGGCTCGTGATCACGAACATTACCGAGAATCAGATAACAGTTCCGTCGCCGACGCAGCAACAGCAAGCGGCCGGCAAAAAGGGAGGAGAAAAATAAAATGAGTTTGACCGTTGAAAATTCTGCACCGGGCGTTACCGCGATCGTCAACGCAGGTCAGGTGTCACGCCCGCTGAAACGACAGCCGACGTCGACCGCCTTCATAATCGGTTTTGCACCGTGGGGACCGATCGGCGTTCCGACGGTCATCACAAGCTGGTCCGAGTTCAAACGAAAATTCGGCGGTTTTCACAGTCTCGGCTGGCTGGCTGACGCGGCGAAGATCTTCTTCGACTACTTCGGCGGCCGCCAGATCATCGCGATCCGTGCTGGCGGAGCATCGCCCGTAAAGGGCACGATCACTCTCACAAATCGAGCGACCACGCCGCTCGCAACGTTCAAGTTCGATGCGAAGTATCCCTCAAAAACAGTCGCCCTTAACATAGTGGTCACGGACGTTGCGGGCAGCACCGATCTGTGCGACATCAAGATCACGGCGGCCGCTCTCGGCGTTGTCGAGACGTACAAATCTGCTGACCTGCGATCGGCGTCCGACCTTGCCGCGATAAACGAGAAATCGAAACTCGTAACCGTCTCACTCGTTGCGACCGCAGTATCCGGTGCGACGGGCCGCCCGCAGCCTGCCGTCGGCGACGGAGTAGCTTTCGACGACGGCGACGATGGTTCGGCGACGGTGGTCGCAACGGATCTCGGGGCGTATTTAACGCTGCTTAACGACGAGAACCTCGGCACCGGGCAGGTGCTCATTCCGGGCTACTCGAAACAGAATCAGGCCGCTCTTATGGCACACGCCGAGGCATACAATCGCCTCGCACTCGTCGAAGACGCGATCGCGACCGATTATTCGGACGCGGCGAACAACCTCGTCGCAAGCCCGTCATCCTACGGTGCGGCCTACTGGCCGTGGGTTTTGATGCCGGCGATCGACGGCACGTCGGGAACGAAACTTTATCCGCCCTCGATCTTTGCGGCCGGAGCCTGCGCTCAGGTCGATCGAACCGTCGGCACGCACAAAGCACCGGCGAACATCAAAGTTCCGGCGGCGGTGGACGTCGAGCGGAACGTGGACGGCACGTCAATGGTCAACGATAACGTCCGTGCGTATCTCAACCAGCGAAACGTCAACGTGATCACTCCGATCGCGGGCGAGGGCATCAAGCTCTACGGCGGCCGCGTCCTCGCAGAGGTCGGCGAAACGCGAGTTCAGTTCGTTCACGAACGCCGGATGCTCAACCTGATCTACTACACGGCAAAGCAAGGCTACCGATGGGCAGTGTTTGCAGTCGTGGACGGAGCCGGACGGTTGTTCCGCGACTTGCGAACCAGCGGCGAAAACTTCCTGCGATCGCTGTGGCGAGACGGCGGGCTTTACGGCAAGACCGAAGGCGAGGCTTTCCTCGTCGTAGCCGACGAAACAAACAACCCTGCAGAGGAACTCGAACTCGGCCGCGTACACGTCCAACTGGGCGTCAAACTCTCTCCAACGGCTGAACAAATCTTCGTCAATATCGACAGCGTGCCGTTGTCGCAGGATCTCAATATCCTCACCGGAGGTGATAACTAAACTATGCCAGGAACACATTCAGGACATTTTCTGGTCGAGATGGACGGCGTCGCGGTGATCGAGGCGACGAACATCTCCGGCCTTAAAAAAACGCACGAACCGGCCGAGATCAAAACCGGAACGCGGGCGATGCCTTTCTACGCACGCGGCAAATCGAAATGCGAAGCGGTGACGATGAAACACGCCGTCGCTCTCAACTCGGCGGGCCGCGATATTTTCCGCTACTTCAACGACTACTGCGAGGGACAAACGACCGAGAAGAGGAACTTCCGCATCGTGCAGCTCGCGGAAGACGGAGCCGGCATCGCCGGAATCTATGACTGTATCGACTGCGTGCCGAAGGAGTTCTCCCTCGAGGACAACAAAGCGGACGGCAGCGACGCGGCATATTTTAATGTCGTCCTTCAACCGACAGACCTCAGGGTCGATTACTAAAAGCGGGCCGGTAATCGACACTTTCTAATTTTAATTTCGACGTAGCGCGGATGCCCGCGTTCGTTGATGAGAAGGATGGCCCCCCGTTTCCCCGCCAACGAGGGGCCACCTTTTTTTAGACGGGAATTTTTTATGCACTCGATCAAACTTTTAACAGGCTACACAGACCGCACGGGCACCGTGCATCGCGAGGTCGAGTTCGGGCGACGCGTGTCCGTCGGCGATATGATGCTGCTCGACAGCGACCCGCGGGCGGCGAATGCGACGCAGTACAACGATCTGCTTTGCCGCAAGATGATCACACGCTTCGGCTCACTTCCCTTGCCGATCGCCGAGACGGTCCTGCTCTCGCTTGACAGCGTTGACCGCGAAGATGTTCAGGTCGGCGTGGATCGATTCCTGGAGACGTCACGGGCCGATCGCAAAGGCGAGATCGGCGAAGACGCTTGCACGCTCGCGTTCGGTTTCGACATTGACGGCGTTCACTACGATGTCGTCAAATTCGGTCGATTTACGACCGGCCACGACGAACTGCAGGCCGACGTGCTCGGATTAAAGGGCATCAGCCGCGAGTGCTATTTGCTCGGCCGTCAGATCGAATCCGTCGAGAACGCGGACGGCCGAAAGCTCGAAGGGGCTATCGCGGTCGAACATTTCGCGACACTCGACGGCACGGATCTAGTTCAGCTAAGGATAGGTGCCCGGTTGAGGAGGCTTTCGTTTCGACTCAGCCGAGAACGCGTACCGTCGGAGCGGACTGGCGCGGACGATCTTCCTGCTGATGGGAGCGACCGGGATGAGCGAGCAGGAACTGCTGTCGCTGCCGATGCAGCGGCTTAATACGTACACGGAACTACTGAACGAATTCAATAAAAAATCGTGAGCAGCGAAGTCTTCAATTTAGCGATCCTACTGACCCTCAAGGACAGTGCGTCCTCGGGGCTTGATCGCTTTTCGGAACGGCTTCGGTCGGCGGGCCGCGACGGAGCTAAATTCCAGAGCGAGTTCGAGAAACTGCGAGCAGACCTAAACCGAGATCTACAGATCGGCGGTGCCGGCATTGCGGGGCTCACTGCGCTCGCCAAGGGCGTGAGGGTCGCGGCTGATTTTCAAACATCGATCGTCGATCTTCGCAATTCGATGAGCGAGGTCGGACCTGACGGCAAGATAAACTTCGAGCAGGTCGGCGAGAGTATGAAAAAGGCCGAGGCGATCGCGATGCATCTCGGCAACGCCTTGCCCGGCACGACCGAGGACTTCGTGCAGATGATGCAGGTCCTTAAACAGAACGGACTCTCGACCGAGACTATCCTCAACGGGGCTGCGGATGCGGTCGGCAATCTCGCCGTCGCGAACGATATGCTCCCGCGTGATATCGCTGCCGACTTTGCACAGTACGGAAACCTGTTCAAGCTCCGGCCAGAGGATTTCACGCCTGCGGCTGACGTGTTCTCGCGCATCTACACGTCGACCGGGCAAACATCAACCGAACTCGTCGAGGCCGCGAAATATTTTCAAGGTAGGGCCGGAACATCGCTCGGTATCGGCGGGCTGAAAGATGCTGAGCAGATCACCCGGCTCTTCGGCCTGTTGGGTAAAAAGGGTTTGCGTGGATCAATGGCGGGTACAACGCTCACGGACTTCTTTTCGCAGTACCAAACGCACGCCGACCAGATCAAAGAACTTGAATCGAAGACGGGTATCAAACTCAACTTTTTCGACGAAAAGGGGAAATTTGCCGGTGTTGATGCCATCTTCGAACAGATGAAGCAGTTCGACAAACTGTCGGACAAAGATCGCTCCGGTTGGATGGAAAAAGTGTTTGGTCTTCGCGGCATGTCGGCGGCGAATATTTTCGCGACGGAGGGCACGACCGGCTGGCAGCAGTTCAACGCCGAGCAGGATAAGACGATATCGCTCGTTGACAAAAATAGCGAAAAATCGAAAACCTTCAACAACCAACTTGAAGCTCTGCAGGGAACCGTCTCGAATTTGGTCGTAAGTGCGTTCGGCCCAATGCTCCCGCAACTGACCGAGATGACGAAGGGGCTGAACAACGTCGTGTCGTCGTTGCAGGAGTTTGCCGCCGCAAATCCGGGACTCACAAAAACGCTGGGCACACTCGCCTTCTACGGAGCGACGGCCCTCACGGTTTACTCGTCGTTCAAGACGCTGACGACAGGGTTTCGGATCTTCCGACTCGCGTCACAGTTCACACGCAGTGACAGTGCTCTGACGTTTTTGAACGCGGCCAACTCTGAGACGAAAACACTCTCGACAAACCTCGCGACGGCAACGACGCGAACGCAAGGGCTGAAAGGAATGCTCTCCGGGATCGGCAAATCGCAGACCGTTCGGATCGGCGTACAGATTGGCGCGATCATGGGAATCGAGTTCCTCATCGGAGTGATCCAGCGAGAAGTGCAGAGAGCGTTCGACGCGGCCGAACAGCGACGGCTTGCTGAGGACGCGACGAACAAGAACGTCACGGCGTTCCAAAACGCGGACAAAGAATTCACGCAGCAGGGTACGACGATGCCGCAGAACATAATCACGTCGCAGGCCGCAACGGCGTGGTTCTCTGCAATGCAGATGGGTTTGAGCGACGCACTGCCGTCCGAGTTCGCCAAAAAGCCGTTCAGCGAACGCGTCGGCAAGAGCATGGACTACTCGGTTCTCTACCCGATCACGTCCGTTGCCGGCGTTACGAATCCATTCCTGAAGACCGCACGTTTTAGCTATGACAGTGACACGTTCGCACAGGGTTTCAAGAAGACCGCACCGCAGCTCGGCGACACTCGGATAATGACCGAGTTTCTGCGTGAACTAAAAACGCGTGTGCCGGATCAACGCGAGCAGTCGGATGTAAAGGCCGGGCTCGCGAAGGCGTTTCCCGAAGCGTTCGCTGCCGCGATGCAGCAGCTCGGGCCCGAAATGATGACTCCCGTCGCACAGAGCCTGACGGCGATCCAAGATCCCGCGATGCGGACGGCCGAGTTGTTTAATCAATTGCCGCCGCCGATCGACGAAACAAACAAATCGCTCACGGTATTTTCAACTACCGCGAATCGAGTGCCGCCGGCATTCAACAACCTGATCGGTTCCGCCGACAACGCCGCAAGCAGCCTGGACCTTTTAGGTGGCAGGTTCTCCGCTTGGCAGCCGCCAGCGGGCGTGGCTCCTACCGCAACATCACCCGCCGGTTTCCCCTCGCTCATCAATCCTCCCGGCTTCGCTGTCGGCGGAACCGTCACCCGGTCGGGGCTTGCGTTCGTACACGCGGATGAGGACATCGTGCCGGCACGGGCGAAACGTTATGAATCACGCGGCGGCTCGGGCGTTACGATCAACTACGCGCCGAAAATTTCGTTCGGCGGTCAGGTCGGCGAACGCGACCGCACGGACTTCGCCGATATGCTCTATCGGCACAAGCAGGACATCGCGTCGATGGTCGCGGACGAAATGGCGAGAGGGAGGATCCGGGCCTAAGAATGAGCACGTTCCAACTCATCGACCTGACGAGCAATATCTCGTTCACGTTTCAGTTTTTCCCCGAGGCGATTCGCCATTCGGAACGGATGAACTGGTCGCCGCAGGATACAACGATCGGCGTGCGTCCGCTTTTCTATCAGAACACCGAGCCGCGGCAGATGAGCGTAAACGATCTCATCCTCGACACGACGGACGACGACCGCAGCCTAGTGCCCGATCTTGACGATCTAAGGGCACTTAAAGCCGAGAACGAGACGATAGGCAGCCCAACACCTCTACTAGCCGTTTGGGGGTCGCAGAAGCTCCGCTGTGTGCTGCAATCGCTCGATATCGAAGAAGTGTATTTCAATCGGGACGGCGACCCGACACGCTGCCGAATAATGATCGAACTGCTCGAACTGCAGGACGACGGCGAGGCGACCTCGACAATGGTCGGCGACGAAGATATTCCCGATTCCGAGTCGACGGGAGGCAGTACGTCGCTGCCGCACGGAGGGATCTAACGTTATATGCCGCGACGATCTATCAGCCCATACGAGAGATACGGCCGCTCAACGCCTGAACGGGATTCGCGGCTGCGTCTGCACACGGTCGTAACGGGCGAGACCGTTTCGCAGCTTTCGGATCGTTACTACGAGGACTGGCGGCTGTGGCGTGTGATCGCGGATAGAAACGAGATCGCGGATGTTCGTGCGATCGCTCCCGGCACGGTGCTCGTGATCCCCGCAAGGCCGCTCGAAAAAGGACGGTACGAATCGGTATGACGAAGGTCCCTGCAAATCCGCACGCGATCGTCGAGATCGAACGTCCGAATTTTTCGGACGGTCAGGGAACGGCGACGTATGATTCGTGGGATATGCCGCGATTGTTCCAGAGTGCGACCGTTGACCTCGTATCGAACGAAACGTCGCAGGCCGAATGGACGATCTTCGATCCGCGCTTTTCGCTCATCGACAGTTTCGCCGGAAGCTCGCCGGTTCCGATGTCAACTGTCAAGGTTTGGATGGGGTTTGGACAGGAATTGGGCGAGCCGGTTTTCAAAGGACTGCTCGGCGAGGTTCGCCGCGAGCAGGCTTCGACGGTGTTCACGGCGTTCGATATGGCGTTCAAAATGAAGCTCGAAAAAAAGGCCGGATACAAGAACAAAAAAGACGAACTCGCGATCATACGCGAACTCGCTAAACGAAACGGCCTGAACTTCGAAGGTCCTGAAACGCCGCTGAACCTCGGCCCGCGAAACGCCACTATGCAGGACGAAGCGACGGATTGGGATCACTCGCTGGAACTCGCCCGCGACGCCGGCCTCGTGCTTTTTGTTCGCGGCGACACGCTGTTCGCTCAGCGTCCGGCAAAGGTTTCGTCGCCTGTTATGACGCTCAAAAACCGAGGCGACATTCGCCTGCGTCGCGGCTGGAATTTTGCGTTTCACACGCCGGAGAATCGCGACGGCCGCCCAAAGGTCGTTCGTCAACGCGGACGCGGTTCGGCGGGCAAACAGTTGGAAGGAGCGTCGGGCATCTCGCCCCGTGGCCGCGAAGATCTCGTTGTCAAACGCGACGTTCCGGGCAAGGCCACGAAATCAAAGCTCTCGAAACGAGCGGCCGCACAAAAGGAGCTTGACCGCGAACACGCGTTTCACGCACGCGTCGAGACCATCTTTCCGACGGACCGCAAAGAAATTCCGGACGCACGGCAGACGATCGCGATCGAGAATGTAGGGAAACTCTTCAGCGGTTCGTACATCGCTGACACCGTAAATTTTCAGTTCGGGCCCGGCGAGCTGTCCATATCGCTGGATCTGTATCGGGACATCGCAGAATGAGAAACCTGTTTGGAGAAATGAAAAAAGCGGGCAGAGCGTCGATAGCGGACGACGGCTGCTGGCTGATGGGCGTTCCGGCACTCGTTGCTGACAATGCCGATCCAGATCGACAGCATCGAGTGAAGCTCATCATTCCGTCGATCGACGAAGCGATGATCTATGACGAGTGGGCCCGGCAGATGGTCTTTTGCCTCGGCGACGGTTTCGGCTCGGCGTTTATACCGCCGAAAGGCGGCGAGGTCGTCGTGTTCGGACAATTAGGCCAGAAACATAACCTTTTTTACGCCTCGTTATACAACGAGAAAATGGCCGTGCCGCCTGCGATGGACTCCGAGATGAGCGTCGGGTTCCGAGGTCCGGGCGACGTTACCGCGATCGCAACGACGCTGCTGAAACTGCTGGGGCAAAACGTTCACTGCGAGGCCGAACAGTTGGGCGAGTTCAAGGGCAACGACGTCGATGTGATCGCCGCTGCATTGGCTCGCGTTATCGGCAATGAGATACGCCTTTCAGCAAGCGGTCAACTGAGTGCCAACGGCTCAACGATCCAGATCGACGCGAGCGGAAATTGCACGATCCACGGCGGCGGCAACGTCGCAGTTTCGGCAGGCGGAAATCTGACGCTTGAGGGACGGACGGTCAACAAATCGGGACCGTCCATTTGATAGTTTACGAAACGATGATAGTTACGGGAGCCACAGTCGATTTTCCCTTCCGCGTCGATGCACGCGGCACGATCGTTACGCTCGACCGACGCGATGACGAGATCGAACAGGCGATCGCCGACATTATCGAGACGCGACGCGGCGAACGCGTGATGTTGCCTGACTACGGGATCGATGATTATGTTTTTGCCGTTGTCGATGGAGCGTTCGAACATCGCTTCGCCGCTCATTTAGAGAGTCAGATAACGCGTTATGTGCCGCTCGTAAGATCGGCCGCCGTGCGGACGGAGATCGACGTTGAGGGACGATGCGAGGCACACGTCACGTATCGAAGGGTGGACACGATCGCGGCACCGCGAAATCTGGTCTATCCGGTGTGGAGATATGGAAACTAGGAAATCTGGAAAAGGTTGGTGTCGCGACACCTATGCGGACAAGGTCGATATTCGCCCTCGCGGCGAAGAATTGGATCACATCCCGGAAACCGGATGCGCGTGCCGTCCGCGGATCAGTCACGATGTCGAGGGACGAACGATGATCATCCACAACTCATGGGACGGGCGTGAGGACTTCGAGCGTGCAGCGTCGAAACTGCCGCCGGGATATATCGGACGGAGGGCGGCGTGATCGAATATCCGTTGATTGACGACACTAGTGAAGAGCGCCGTGCGGCATTGATGATCTCGCGGACGTCGGGCGGCCTGACGACCGAGATCGTGGAGGCACAGATCGCGGCTCGTCGCGAGTTGCTCACGCAAATCGCGGCGGGACTCGATACGCCTGTCTGTCCGGAATTGACGAACGCCAACCCGTCGGCTCCGCATACCGTTCTGCTCGAGGCGATCTCATGGGCAATTTCACAGCAGGCATATAGGTTCAACCGTATCCCGGAACAGAATCTCATCGCGTTCGCAAACCTCTTCGGCATCGAACGCCGCCCGGCGACGAGAGCGACGACGATACTTGAATTCACGGTGGATCCACCGGCAGGCACGGACGTTGTCGTACCGGCGGGCACAGAAATCTCGGACGCGACGGGAACATATATTTTTACGACGACCGCGGCCCTTACTATCGTGTACGGAAATCCGAGCGGCACCGTGCAGGCCGAGCGGAGCATTACGGGACACACGCTGTTATCAGCAAACGTGCTGACCGAACTTGTCGATGTTCCGGCGTATGTTTCGAGCGTCCGCAATCCGTCGGCGATCGACGCAGGCACCGAGATCGAGGCCGTGCAGGCAACGCTCGAACGCGTTCGTCAGTATATGCGTCGCGGCGAGCGGATCGTTACGGTGATGGATCTCGAAGAAGCGATCGCTGATGAGGCTCTGGACGGCAACGGCGTCGTTCGGGTTTTCCCCTTCATTCGCAACGGCGAATTCACGACCGGCGAACTGCTCGTTGGGCATACGACCGCGGTCGTGATGACGACCGCCGGAGACCCGATCGATGCGACGATGCGGGACCGTTGTTCAGCCCTCGCCGAGCAGTGCGTCGGTAATCAGTTCACGTATATCGTGGATCCTGTGTTTATAAATTTTGACATCGAGGCAACGATCCGCGTCCGAACGGGATCGCCCGAAGGGTCGGTGCTCACGAACGTCGAGAAAAACCTGCGGGCGTTTTACGCCGCTGCACGCGAGAACTTCGGCAGACCGATCCTGCGAAGCGAGATCATCACGGTAATCGAGGGCACGGCCGGCGTTGATCGGATCGTCGCGGTTTATGATCCAACGGCAGACCGCACGGCTCCCACGCCGATCATAGCGGCGCCGCTCGCCGATTCGTTTTTGCAGGAATTTCAGGTTCCGAGGTTGGTAACTGTAACGCTCCATGTCGGTTGATAACGGACTCTACATTTACGAGCATCTCCCGTCCCGATATCGGCGGGCGGACGCCGATACGTTCCTGCGTCGGTTCCTGCAAACGCCGGGTGAGATGCTCGACGGATGGGACGACGGTTACGATGCGTTTCACGCGTCGATCGCGTCGGCGACCGCTGCGGAAAAATGGGTGCGGTTCTGGCTCTACGTTCTTTTTGGCTGGTCGTGGTTTCCGTGGTGGTTCACGCTGTTTGAAATGCGACGACTTTACTCGCACTTTGGACGGCATTTGGGACGCAAGGGGACGGCACGCGGCATCGAAGCGTGGCTCGCGGATTTCGGAATCGTTGCCCGCGTACACACCCGCACTCAGCCGTGGGACGAGTTCGTCTGGGGCGAGAATTCCTTCGCGATCAGGGAACCGCTCCACATCGTCGTCGAGATCATGGAGATTCGGGCAGGCTCGATGGATATGTGTTTCACCGACGAGGGCGCGTGGGGCGAGAGCTACTATGTTACGCCGCGACCGCTCTTTACAACGTGGGAAATTTTAGAACTTATACGGTACGTGCAGCCGCACTCGCAGGAGGTTTTTGTCGTCTGGGCAAACTGAAAATTATATGAAAAAAAGCGTAGTTCAAACACTGGTAGAAGGTGGTGTGACGTTCGGTCAGGTCAGCGATCCGAACGATCTGATGAAGGCTCAAGATTTTGTGCATGAGCGGATCAACAGCATATTGTCGGATTTTATAAACAGACTGCGACCGTCCGAGATCAGCGGCTTTGCGTACTCGCTCGGTGCAGGCACGGCGTTCAACGTCTCTATCCAAACTCCCGGCCGCGTGCACTCGCAAGCTGGCGTTACCTATGATCTCGGAGCGTCCACGACGCTCACGATCGCACCTGCGGACGCTCTGCTCCCGAGGCTCGATCTTGTTGTCGCAACGCTCGATGACGCCGTCGATGCCGCCATCGCACCGATCCCGTTCGTCCGGCTCCGCACGAGCGACGAGTTCAGTGCGAACGTGCCGGCGTACCCGCCGACGAACAAGACCGCAGCCGTCGAACGAAGCTGGCGTGCGGTTCCCATTATAAAAACGGGAACGCCTGCAACCGTTCCTACGCCGCCGACTCACGCGTCCAACGAAGTGCCGCTCTATCTGATCATCGTCGCTCCCGGCTCCACGTCGATCCGCGACGCTGACGTGCTCGACCTGCGCGACATCGTACTGACTCTCCGCGAGCTGAACAACCTCGTCGGTCAGGACCGTATCGACCTCGCAAACCTCACGCGTCGCGTTGCACAACTCGAACGCCTCGCAAACTCCCCGATTGATCTCTCGCACATTTTCGGCGAGATCCGAACGCTCGGCGACATCCTCGCCGCGTTGCAAGGGCAGATCGATTCGCTGGCTCAACTGCCGGAGATACGCTACGCGAACGCAAAGGTCGCTCTCACCTCTCCGGCGTCGTCGCAGGTGCCGTCGACAGGCACCGTCGTCAGCACGATCCCGACGGTTCAAATGGAGATCGGAGCTAAGGTTTTCTTCGGGAACGTTGAGGTGCCGATCTTGCCCCAAATGTTTAAGGACAACGCTTTGAATGCGCGATTCGCACAAGCATCCGGCGGAGCCGCACGCGAGAGCCTGACCACGAATCTCGTGCTTGCGAACATCACGCAGATCGCCGCCGACGGTTTCACCGATTTTGTGCAGCGTTCGGCGGTGATGCCGTCTGCTCGTTCGCGTCCGGCAACGGCGGCCCGAGACGGACGATACATCGAAGTGCTCGGCGGTTTGTCCGTCGATAACACGTCGCAGCTTTCGGACTGGTTCACCTACGACACGCAGGCCGACACGCTCACGCAGCGAACGCCGTCGATCTCGCTCCCGACGACCGGACGGCCGTGTGCGATTCCCTACGGCGACGGCTCGAATGTCCTATTCATCGCGGGAAGCGAGGCCGACCCAACCCCGCGAGTTTTCAGAGTGAATGCCTCGACCGCTCTCGTCGCCGAGCTTTCGGGAACGCTGCCGACGGGCGTTTGCTTCTTCGGCGACCTGATCTCGCCGACGCACATTTTCCTCGTCGCACTGCGCCGGGAGATAACCGGCACGGAAGCCGATTTCTGGGAGTTCAACACAGTTACGAATGTGTTCACGCTGCTCGGCACGACCGGGTATGTCCCCGTCCTTGAGATCGACTACGCCGCCGGCTGTTACTACGCTCAAGACAAGTTCGTTCTCGTAGCGTCAACGCCGGGCGTCAGCTCGAGCGGAGCGACCTATGTTTTCGACCGCACGACGCTCCAGTGGACGAAACTCGCGGTCGCGTCCCCGTACGCCGGAACGGCCGCCGTGCAGCAACCGATATCGCGTTTCAGAATGGCGAACGTCAACGGACGTGCGTTGCTCGTCGGCAGCGTTCTCACGAAGGATAGCGATAGGACAAAGGCGAAGGTTTGGGAGTTGACTCCGGCATCTGTTCTCGGCGGCCTTTTGTGGGCCGGCACGAAATGGACTTCGTGGGACGCGACATTCGCTCCCGTTCAAGATCCCGGCTTTTGCTCGACGATCGGCGGCGTTGGAAACCTGCCGTCGGGAAGCGCGTTTTTCTTCGCAGGCCACGGCGAATTCTCTGACGCGAAGACCCGCATCTACTCGTCAAAACAGGGCGGCGTGATCGCGACGACGTTCAATGGCGTCGAGGCGATCACGATATCCGACGCCTCGACTTTTGCACAGTTTATCCTCGATCCGCACACCGCGAGTTGGGACCTCAAGGGCTACTTGATCAGCCTCGTCGGTTCGTGGAACCGCTCAAACCTTCTCGTTGAGGCCAGCTTTGACTCGGGCGATACATGGCACGAGATCACGCCGGAAACAACCTTCCTCGCCAACTCGGATCAGGGCAGCCGACAGGTGAGATTCACGATGTATAACCTCACGACGTCGAAACCGGTCCTCGCAAAGGCGATCGAGATCTTCGACCAGAACGGCGTTGAGTTGGAAACACGCACAGTGATCCACTACAACGCTCCGTCGATCGTGAAGGCTCTCTATCTGAATCGCGACGGCACGCTTATCCTGAGCGATGTCATTTTGCCGTCGGACGCGAAACGCTGTTTGATCCACAAAGTTACGCCGAACGGATCGTCGGCTCCGACGCTGAAAAACTACATCAACCGTCGCGGACATATTAAATATACAGGTTCGAAGGGTGCGTTACCGGCGACGACGCAGTTCGATAACGAGATGGCCGTGCCGGTCAAGTACGTCGATGCACGGGCATACGGCGGCGACGGCAAACTCTATCATCTCGCGTCGCCGACCGTAACGTTCGACGCGGTTGTAACTGCCGCCGGCGTCGTTGCCGACGGCGACAACTGGATCGTCGAGCTAGGTTCGTGATGGCGAAGAAGGAGCAAAAAACGCGGCCTGATCTAGGCGACCATGAGTGGCTCGCATGGCTCGGTTCGCAGCCGGAGAATCGCGGCATAGATGTCCGTGCGATGCATCGGAAGATGTTCGATTGGTGTCGCCAGAAACGGGTTACGCCGACGCGTCGCCGCCTGCTCCGTTGGCTCGACAGCGACCGCGAGGCGATGCCGATGAAGGCCGCCGCGTCGCCGCCAAAGCCCGCCTCGAAGCCGCAGCTGCCCGATTGCGTCGCCTGCGGCAACGAGCGGTTCATCCGCACCGAGGTTTATCCTGACGCGCAGTACGACTGGATGCGTTGGCGAATGCTCCCGTGCTCAAAATGTAATGCAAAGTAGGGACTGTATTGCATTCTACACGAACTTTGTTCGATACTATTTGCCTATGGAAACCAAACTTGACAAAGACATGACGGACGAAATTCGCCTCTTAGTACTGCGAGAGATCACAAAAGCGTTTGGCGCGGCATCGGACGCGGCTCAGAAGAACATCGTCACGCCCGGTCACGAGGCAGACTCCAAGCAAGACCTTGTCAATCAATTGAAGCGTGCCAAAGATGCTATTACCGATTTGGAAAGAGAGGCGGAAGCTGTCATCGTCGAAAAAACTGACCCGGCGAGGGCAAATGTAATCAGAAGGTTGAAACCCAGCTTCTAGCTTTCAACGGAGCAAATTCCAAACACGTATATGGCTAGATCTAGAGACAAGCGACAGGGCGATCGCAAGGAACTTTCCGCAGGCAAAGGCACAACAAGTGCCGATAACAACGAGGATGCTATCGTAGGCGAAATCGTGGAGCCTGTTCATCAGCTTGTAAACGCTCAGGTTCTCGAGTCGTTGATTCAACGAGACAAACAAGCTGACCTCAAAGAGCTTCTGAACGCTGGACGCAAATGAAGGGCGTTCTTGAAACCTGAACACTCCAAGTCATTTTCAAACTCCATTCAAAGGTTACTCAAAGCACCGCCGAAGAGTGCCAAACTCTCGATTCTCCCCCACCGTTCATAAAACAATCTGCGCACTTTTCACCGCTGTTCATAAAACAATCTGCGCACTTTTTCCCAACCCCGTTCATAAAACAATCTGCGCAACTTCATAAAACGATCTGCGCAACAACATATGCCCGCGGTCGTATCCCGAACCCGAATAGTCCGAACCCTGCACGCGATACCAACCGGACGGAAGCGTCGTGTCCGCACGGAAATCATCCTGCCGCGGCGTTGTGCCGAGCCAGGTCGATGCAAGATGCCACGACACCCAATTCGGCCTGCGGTCGGTGTTGTTGTACGAGAGCGCGTAGGTCGATCTCTCCATCAGATAATTCAGCGGAGTGCCGACGTTCGTCGCGGCATTCGACGGATTGCCCATCGTGAGATGAACGTTCGACGAAGGCGGCGGCGTTGGAGTCGGAGTCGGCGTGGCGGTTGGAGTCGGAGTCGGAGTCGGCGTTGCGGCGGTGTAATTGGTGATCGAGACCGTGTCGAAGTTTATGCGGTTCGAACCGCCGGAGACCTTCCGCAGTTCGAATCGAACCGCAGACGCCGAGTTCACCGTAAAGCTCGCTGTCGTGAGCGATGTTGAACTTGTCGTTACGGTCGAGCCGACTTTTGACCACGAAGAGCCGCTGTTCGTCGATTTCCAAAGCTCCCAAGCGCTCGTACCGTCCGAGCCGTATTTTGCATGCTTTACCGAGAATGTGCCGGCAGACGACACATTAAAATTCATCCGAACGGCGCCCGTATTTCGGACGCGTGCGGAATACGAACCTGTCTTTCGGTCGCTCGAAGAATTGCCGGTCAGGGCGTCGTTCATATACCAGCTTCCAGTGCCGAGCGTAACGTTGCCGCCCGCATATGCGGTCTTGCCGCCCGCCTCGAACCCTTCGCTTAAAATTGTTGCGGCCTCGATCCCTGCCGTTACGATAGCGAGGGAAATGATAGCGCCGATAAAGATCAAACCGCCGTACGCGAGAAAAAGTTTCTTGTTCACACGACTCCTCCAATCTAGCAAAATTTGAAATTGATCTAAAAACTAAGTAATGCAAGCGGCCGCCAATGTCTTGCGTCCCGTTCGGGAATTGTTCGGTCGTACGCGAGAAGCTCGGCCGTGAACGGCTGATCTGAGAAATCAGCCAAAAGTAAAGACAGTAAAACTATTTCGTTTTAAGGCACGAGAAAAATATCGTTCGCGATAATAGACCCTTTTAGCGCGCAATACAAGCGCGGCGGCACGTCAAATAACCGTGCCGTTCGGGATGATCGCATTCTTCGGGATGATGATGATCTTGTCGCGAATATAATACGAGCGGTCCGGCGAATCGAAATGTTCGATGCCGTCGCGATTTATCAGTTGGACGTCCTTTCCGATACGAACATTCTTGTCGATGATCGCATTGTGGACGACCGTGTTCTCATCGATGCCGATGTGCGGAACTTGGCGTTCGAGATTGTCGCGAATGTCCTCGATCGCCTCGAAGATATCCGAGCCCATCACGATCGAATTCTCGATGATGACGCCTTTGTCGATGCGTGCACGCAGACCGATGATCGAATTCTTGATCGTAACGCCGCTTAGGATGCAGCCTTCGCTGATCATCGAATTATCGACCGTGCAGTCGTGTATCTTCGACGGTGGCAGATAACGGCTTCGCGTGTAGATCGGAGCAGCGGCGTTGAAGAAATTGAATTTCGGCAAAGGCGACGCAAGGTCGAGATTCGCCTGGTAGAAGGCGCGTATCGTCCCGATGTCTTCCCAATATCCGTTGAAGAGATGAGCTTGGACCGAGTATTTGTCGATCGCCGCAGGAATTATCTGTTTGCCGAAATCGACCCAGTCTCTGTCGGTATTCAAGAGTTCAACGAGCTTTGCGTAGTTAAATACATAAATGCCCATTGAGGCGAGGAACGGTCGCTCTTCGGCTTCGGCGTCCGAAAGGCCGAGCGAGCGCGTATCGACACGCATTGCGTCAAGCTCGGCGCCTTTCGGTTTTTCCTTGAATTCAATGATGCGGCCGGTTTCGTCGGTCTTGAGCAGGCCGAATTCCTCGGCGTCTTCTCTACGCGAGGGAATGACCGAGACCGTAAGGTCAGCTCCCGAGGAAAAGTGCCGTTCGAGGAACTTCGAATAATCCATCCGATAGAGATGGTCGCCCGAGAGGATAAGCAGCGTATCGACGTGCCAATCGCGGACGTGCGGCAGCATTTGCCTCACGGCGTCGGCAGTTCCCTGGAACCACTCCGGATTGTCGCGGGTGAGTTCGGCCGCCAAGACCTCGACAAAACCGGTCGAGAACGACGAGAATCGATATGTCGTCGAGACGTGGCGATTCAGCGACGCAGAATTATACTGTGTAAGGACAAAGATCTGCGTGATGCCCGAATTGATACAGTTAGAAACGGGAATGTCGATGAGGCGATACTTGCCGCCGAGCGGAACCGCAGGCTTTGACCTTTCACCGGTAAGCGGGAAAAGGCGGGAGCCGGCTCCGCCGCCGAGAACTACCGCGACGACGTTGTCATACTGGCCCATAGTAGAATAGTAGTCAGTCCGCTGAGGGATGTAAACAATTTTTGAACTTTACAGTCCGCTCACTAATTATTAACATTTCGCGGGAAAGCACAAGATGTGGTATTGGATCAAGCTGTTATTTTTAGTTTTTGCCGGGGCGATATTGCTTTGGTTCGCCTACGAGGTGATCACTTTTCCGTCGATATCGAGCCTGAGGACCGAGAACCCGACGACGTCCTCGCTGATCGAATATCGCCTGTCCGAAGCACGCTCGGAAGGGCGCGATCCGAAAAAATTTATGATCTGGACGCCGATCGACCAGATCAGCCCGAACCTGCAAAGGGCGGTGCTCGCCGGCGAAGACGCGAGATTCTTCCAACACAACGGCTTTGATTGGGACGCTATCCAAAAAGCGTGGGATGAAGCAGTAAAAGAAGGCGAAAAAGAGGCCCGCGAAGAGGGCGATTACGACCCGAATGATTGGATCCCGGCGATGCCGAGCTTCAAACGCGGAGCATCGACGGTTACACAGCAGCTCGCAAAAAACCTTTTCCTTTCGGAAGACCGAAACTTCCTGCGGAAGGGCCGCGAGGCCGTAGATACGTACTTTCTCGAAAGGGAACTGACAAAAAAGCGGATCCTCGAGATATATCTCAACGTGATCGAATGGGGCGACGGCATTTACGGCGCCGAGGCGGCGTCGAGGACGTACTTCAAGAAATCAGCGTCGGATCTGACCCGCGATGAGGCCGCGTTCCTTGCGGCGATGATCCCAAGCCCGCTCAATATCTTCAATCCGGCGAAGAATCGAAAGCGTGTTGTCCGGCGGCAGCGTGTGATCCTGCGCGGGATGAATTCGATCAAGCTTGCTTATACAGATAAATAAGCTCGAATGACGTTAGCGATATCGGCACAGGTGCGATAGACTTAGCGTTTGCCGGTCGCGGCCGGCCTTGAAAATTCAACATCATCTTGCAAATGAACCGGGAAAGCAGGTGTAACTCCTGCGCGATCGCGTCACCGTAAAAGTCGGGCCACCGGTCCTGCAAGCTGCTGCCTAATAAGGATGTTTCGCGAAAAAACATCGTGGGCCGGCACGGGTCAGATCGAAAAGAACCGCCCCTGTTTTCCTCGAGTGTTTTCACGCTCTAAAGAGGAATGATGCAGGTGCGGTTTTTTGAATTTAGACAGTTCGTTGTTTTAGCGTTGGCGTTTGTCGCTCTTGCCGGCGTCTCGTGTTCCCGCCCGTCAATTTCCAACCAGAACGCCGTGCCGGATAATACGCGAGTCTTAAAGGACGCGCTCGGACGCGACGTCTCTATGCCGCGAGACGTGAAACGCGTCGTAAGCCTTGCGCCGAACCTTACAGAAATGATCTACGCTGTCGGCGGCGGCGAAAAACTCGTCGGCGATACGACGTATTGCGACTTTCCGGAAGCCGCAAAGTCCGTCCAAAAGATCGGCGACACGATGAGCCCGAATATGGAGGCGATCATCGCGCTTCATCCGGACGTGGTCCTTGTCTCGACGGCGTCGCAGATCGAGGCATTTATGCGGACGCTCGCCGAACGCAATATCGCGGTGTACGTCGTTGATGCGAGATCGGTCGAGGATGTTCTTGCGGGCTTGCTGACGATCGGCGACATTCTCGGCACACGGCCCAAAGCCGAAGAGACGGTCGCGGCACTAAGGCAGCGCCTTGACTCAGTGCGTTCGCAGGTTGACGGCAAGGCGACGCGGCGGGTCTTTGTTCAGATATCGAAAGAGCCGCTTTTTACCGCAGGACGCGAAGCCTATCTCAACGAGGTCGTAAGGGTCGCAGGCGGCGAATCTGTTACGCAACAGATCCCCGGCGCGTACCCGAATCTTAGCCGCGAGACCGCGTCGAAGCTCGATCCCGACGCGATCATTATCTCGGACAACGAAGGAAATCACGAGCCGGATTCTGCCTTTGCGAACTCTGCGGCGGTGAAGAACGGACAGGTTTTTCGCATCAACGCCGACCTGTTGGCGAGGCCCGGGCCGCGGATCGTCGATGCCGTCGAGGCGGCGGCCCGCGATCTTCACCCGGAGGCCTTCAAAGAAAAGTAGATGAAACGCGCTGTAAAGATCGCAGTTGTCCTGCTTGCTGTCCTTGCTGCGGCGCTTGCTGCGGCGCTTCTTTTCGGCGCCGAATGGGCGACGCCTTTTTCGACAGACGTGGGCGAAAGAGCGATCCTTTTCGACATTCGCCTGCCCCGTGTACTGCTCGGCGCCTGCGTCGGCGCGAGCCTCGCGGTCGCCGGCGCAGGTTTGCAGGCCCTGCTTCGAAATCCTCTCGCTGAACCTTATTTACTAGGCGTTTCGAATGGCGCGGCGTTGGGGACGATGATGGCGTTCGTTGTCTTCGGAAACTATGTTTTCGCAAGGCCGCTGCTTGCGTTCGCGGGCGCGGCGGTCGCTTCGGTCGTCGTTTACAGTCTTGCAAGAACGCGCGCGGGAATGAACGTCGAACGCCTCGTTCTATCGGGCGTGATCGTTACGACATTCCTCTCGTCGGTGATCATTATGCTGACCACCTTGCTCGACGCCGCACGCTTGCGGAGTTTTACGTTCTGGCTGCTCGGCGATCTTTCGCAAGCGACCTGGAGCGGCGTTTATTTGAGCTTTGGTGCGGTGGTGATCGCGACGATCATTCTTACGTCGCAATCGAGAGCGTTGAATCTAATGATGCTCGGCGAACGCGACGCGGTCGATTTCGGCGTCGAGGTCGGACGCGTGCGGCTGCTCGTGTTCGGCGCGTCGAGCCTTGTTGTCGGAGCGGCGGTCGCGGCGAGCGGTTCGGTCGGATACGTCGGGCTGATCGTGCCGCATCTTTTGAGGCTTGCGGTCGGCAGCGACAATCGCATCGTCGTACCGATGTCGGCGATCGCCGGTGCGGCCTTCGTCGTACTCGCAGATCTTGCGGCAAGGGTTGCGATCGCTCCGCGTGAACTTCCCGTAGGAGCAATTACGGCGCTGCTCGGCGCTCCGCTTTTTATCTATCTCTTGAGGAAGAACTGATGCTCGAGGCACGCGACATCTCTGTTGAATACAACGGCATCGCGGTCCTTGAGGGAGCGACCGTGAACCTTCCGCCGGGCAGAATAACGGCGATCGTCGGCGCGAACGGCGCCGGAAAAACTTCGCTCCTGAAAGCTCTCAACGGTTCTGTGCAAACGGCGACAGGCGATGTGCTGCTTGGCGGACGGCCGCTCGCATCGCTATCGAGAGCGGAGATCGCGCGCGATGTCGCGGTCGTTGCGCAGGAGACGGAATCGCGGTTTCCCGTTACCGTGCACGAGTTCGTCCTGACAGGAAGATTCGCGTACGGCAGTTCGTTCGGCTGGGAGAACAGCCGCGATATCGAGGCTGCGAAACGAGCGATCGCCGACTGCGAGCTAGAGGATTTTGCTGCCCGCAGGATGAACGATCTTTCAGGCGGCGAACGCCAGCGAGTCGTCCTCGCACGTGCGCTTGCGAGCGAAGGCCGCGTTCTGCTTCTCGATGAACCGACCGCAAACCTCGACCTTGCGCATCAGACATTGATGTTCCGGCTCGTCGTCGAGCGTTGTGTCGAGCATCAATACGCCGCCGCGATCATCACGCACGATCTCAACCTCGCGGCGGAATTTGCAGACGAGGTCGTAATGCTTTCGAGGGGCAAGATCGCGCATAAAGGTTCGCCGAACGAAGTATTGACGACGCAGAATATTCGCGAAATTTTTGGCGTCGAGGTTCTGCTCGACACGAATCCGTCAAGCGGGAAGGCCCGCGTAACGCAAGTTTATTGACAACCATCGTTTGGCCGTAAGAAAGAAAGGAAGTTCGGTGCGAATCCGACGCTGCCCACGCAACCGTTACAGCCGGGAACTTCTTTCTGATGCGGCCTTGGCAACTTGGACGATCCCTTGCGTGGATGCAAGGTCGGAGGAAAAATGAAACTCTTTTATCTTACTTTTTTACTCATAGCCGCGGCTCTTTCTGTCTCGGCGCAACAGACAGGGCAGATCAGCGGCAAACTTTCTATCCCCGCAAACAGCAAGTCGGTCGTTTCGAAAGAAGGCGTGAAAGTTCGCCTTTTTCAGGCCGCGAATCGCGACGCAATTCGCGAGACGACATCGAACGCAAATGGCGAGTTCGTCTTCAGCGGCATTCCGACCGGCTCATATTTCATCTCGGTCGAATGCAGCGCGTGCGTTCGAACAGAGACAAGGCTCGCGATCAAGGTCGCGGGAAATGCGGTCACGGAGATCGCGATCGAACTGCCGATCGCGAGCATTAGCGAGACAGTAACGGTCGCGGCGGACACTGCGCAGCCGCTTGAGAATGTATCGAAGACGGTGAATGTCATCGGCGGGCAAGAGATGCGCGACCGCGCGGATTTCACGCTTATCGAAAGCCTGAGGACGATACCGGGATTTCGCGTGCAGCAGTTGGGCGGCTTTGGACGAACCGCCTCGATCAAATCGCGCGGCCTTCGAAATCAAGACACGGCGGTTCTGATCGACGGCGTAAGGTTTCGCGATCCGTCGGCGATCTCCGGCGACGCAACGCCATTCCTGAGCGACCTGACGCTTACGAGCGTGAGCCGCGTCGAGGTGCTACGCGGATCGGGTTCGTCGCTCTACGGCACGAATGCTATCGGCGGCGTTGTGAGTTTTGAGACGCCGTCGGCGCGAAGCGGAACGCACGGCCAGTTGAGCGGAAACTATGGTGGAATGGGCTTCGGCCGCTTTCGCGGGACGCTTTCGCACGGTACGAAAGACGGGAAATACGGCATTGGCGGCGGCATTTCGCGAACCGCTTTTACGAAAGGGATCGACGGCGACGACAACGCGGACAATACGAATTTCCAGATGCGCACCGATCTGCATCCAACAAGAACGACCACGATCTCGGCGGCTTTTTTCTTCTCGAACGCGAAGGTCCGCTTGAACGTCGGCCCTGACACGGCCGGGACATTGCCGCCCGCGAACAACATCATTATAGACGCAGACCCGTTCGTTAATTTTACGCCGGACGAGGACGACCCGGACGCGCTTCAGCGTTCGAGATTCTTTTCGGGGCACGCGAACGTCGCTCAGCAGATCGGCGATAGGTTCGTTCTTTCCGGTTATTATCACGTCGTCGATACACGTCGGCGCAATGACGACGGTGTGCTTGGACCGGGTTTTCAGAGCCCTTCGACGAGCGTTTTTGACGGCCGCATCGACACTGTGAACGCAAAGCTCACGTGGGCAGCGAACGGCTCGAATACGATATCAGGCGGCTACGAATTCGAACGCGAACGGTTCGGCAACGAAGGTTTGACGCCGGCCGGAGCGAGCGATTTCTTTACGCGCGCGACACAATCGAGCGACACGGTCTTTCTTCAGGCGTTGTCGCAGCCTTTCGGCGGCCTGCAGCTTGCGGGCGGCATTCGTTACCAAAGATATCGCTTAGGGCAGCCGACGTTCAGCCTCACCGGTTCGCCGTATCAAAGCGCTCAGGTTGACTCGCCGGCGGGAGCATTTACGCTTGACGGCGCGATCTCGTACAATTTCCGAACCGGAACAAAGCTGCGTGCGCACGTTGGCAACGGCTATCGCGTGCCGTCGCTCTACGAGCGTTTCGGAACGTTCTATTCGACGTGGCCGAGCGCGTCATTCGTCGCACTTGGCGATCCGAGGCTAAAGCCCGAAAGAGCGATAGCGTTCGATCTCGGCGTGGACCAAACTGCATTCCGCGATCGGCTGAGGATGTCTGCGACATACTTTTGGACACGCCTGACGGACATTATCGGATACGGCAACGTGGTTCCGGATATCGGCACGACGCCGAGGCCGTTCGGCGGTTACGAGAATCAGAAAGGCGGCCGCTCTTCGGGTTTCGAAGGCAGCGTAACGGCGAAACCGACACGTACGACCGACATTTTTGCGTCTTACACATTTACGGACAGCCGCAACCGGATCTCGCCCGTCGCGGGCAGCGGCGTGCTTCGTGCGTTCGGAATCCCGAAGCATCAGTTCACGCTTGTTGCGACGCAGAATTTCGGCCGATTCTGGATAAATTTCGACCTTCTCGCCACGGGCGATTATCTTGCGCCGATCTTCAGCAACGCGACCTTCGGAACGTATGTTTATCGTTTTCGCGGTAACCGAAAAGGCGACGTGACCGCGGGCTACACGTTCAAGCTGAACGGCGAAGATTCGTTGAAGCTGCGGCTTTACGGAACGATCGAGAACGTTTTTGACAACGAGTACTTCGAAAATGGCTTCCGTACGGCGTCAAGAACGGGAAGGATCGGGGTAACTTTCGGCTTTTAAGAGCTGAGAAAACATTTTGCCCGCGAATGGCGCGAATGAACGCGAATAGACAGAGGTTAGGGCCAAAGTCTTAATTCGCATTCATTCGTGTTATTCGCCGGCAAAGTTGTCTTGCATTCTCGGGCGAAATTCCCTTACCGTTTGCCGACTTCCGGAGCCTCTGGCTGTGGTAAAATGGTGGTATGGGAGCGTGAATGTTATGAAAGGTACGATATTTGTTGGCCTGATCCTGACGATCTTTTGTATTTCGGCGTCTGCGCAGACGCGGCACACGATCACGAACCTTGATCTCGATAAATACAAGGATTCGCGGGTCGCGGCAGAGAAGCAGCTTCGCGAGAATTACGCTAGTCTCGGTTTTCGCTCGCCTGAAGAACGTGCGAAAAGCGACGCGGAAGACGCCCGTGCAATGACGGTGCTTTCAGAGAAGCTGCGTGCCGAACGCGTTAGCCAAGAGCAGGCCGCGGCGGCGTCCGAGGCTTGGGCAGCTTATTATCGCGGACGGACGTCGCTTGCGAACGGCAGCGTCGTTTATGTTCCGCAGGACACCGGCCTTTATTACGGCTACGTCTATTACGGGAATCGCTGGCATTTCAACAATATCCGCCGTACATACCAGCAGCCGGGCTATTTTGCCGGCGGGAATTTTTGGGCAACCGGATCGGCAACTCCGCCGCGTCCGCTTTTTGTAACGCCAAGGCCAAGGCATTGATCATTTTTACGCTATGAAAGAAGGTTGGGAAGCCGTTATCGGCATGGAAATTCACGCGCAGCTTGCGACCAAGACGAAGATCTTTTGCGGCTGCCGCGTTGAGACGGGCGGTGAGCCGAATTCGAACACATGTCCTGTGTGTCTCGGCCTGCCCGGAGCGTTGCCTGTGCTGAATGCGAGGGTTGTTGATCTTGGAGCCCGTGCTGCGATCGCGCTCGGACTAGAGCTGCAGGAGACGAGTGTCTTTTCGCGAAAGAACTATTTTTATCCCGACCTGCCGAAGGGTTATCAGATCTCGCAATACGACAAGCCTTTTTCGGCGAATGGCGACCTGACGATCCTGACCTCCGAACGCGATGAGCACGGAAGGGCGACGGAATGGCTTCCGATGACGATCCACATCGAACGTATGCACCTTGAAGAAGATGCGGGCAAGAACGTTCACGAAGGTCTTCCCGAAACGGATAAGTATTCTTATGTCGATCTCAATCGTGCGGGCACGCCGCTCGGCGAGATCGTAACGTCGCCGGATTTTCGCACTTCGTGGCAAGCGTATGACTATGTGAATCACGTCCGCAGAACTCTGCAATGGGTCGAGGCGAGCGACGCTGATATGGAAAAGGGAAACCTTCGCTGCGAGGCGAATGTCTCTGTGCGGCGCGTCGGCGAAACCAAATTCAACAACAAGGTCGAGCTTAAGAATCTGAATTCCGTTCGGTTTATGCAGAAGGCGATCGAATTCGAGATCGAACGTCAGGTCAAAGCTCACGAAGCGGGTGAGCCTGTCGCCCAGGAGACGCGGCTTTGGGATGAGAAGAACAGCGAAACCCGTGTGATGCGTTCGAAAGAGGACGCGCACGATTATCGCTATTTTCCCGAGCCGGACCTACAGCCTTTGAAGCTCTCGATGTCGTTCATCGAAGACGTAAAGAAGGAAATGCCGGAACTGCCGGACGCGATGCGCGACCGCTTTATCGAGGTGTATCAGCTAAGTTTTGCGGACGCCGTTCAGCTTACGAGCGAGAAGGCGTTAGCGGAATATTTCGAGACGGTGTCGCGAGTATCGGCGAACCCAAAGACGGCTGCCAACTGGATCTTGGGCGAACTTACACGCGAACTGAACGCTTCCGGTAAGGCGATCGGCGATACACTCGTATCGCCCGAAGATCTTGCGGAGCTGATCGTTACGCTCGAGTCCGGGAAGATCAATAATAATCAGGCTAAAGAAGTTTTGGCGGAGATGTTCATCAGCGGCAAGCCGTCGGCGGAGGTCATATCTGAACGCGGTTTCGAACAGGTTTCGGACAGTTCCGCGATCGAAGCGTTCGTCGATGCGGCGATCGCAAGCAATCCGGCTCAGGTCGAAGCTTTCCGCAGCGGCAAAGAGGCATTGTTCGGATTCTTTGTCGGGCAAGTGATGAAAGCGTCGCAGGGCAAGGCAAATCCGAAGGTCGTCAATGACCTGCTGCGTGAGAAGTTGAAAGGCAGTTAAGAAATGGGATTCGATCTTTCGGGAAAAACGGCGGTTGTTACCGGCGGCACAAAGGGCATCGGCCTTGGTATCGCAGAGGCTTTGGTCAAGGCGGGTGCGAAGGTATTTATTTGCGGCCGCTCGAAAGCGGACGTGCAGAAAGCCGTTGCGCAGCTATCGGAACACGGTGAGGCTGCGGGCGAATCCTGCGACGTTCGCAGCGAAGATCAAGTCCGGCAGATGATCGAACAGGCGACGCGAGTTTTCGGCGGAGTCGATATTCTTGTGAACAGCGCCGGCGTCGGGTTCAACGGGACGACGGTCGAAGAGACAAGCGGCGATATCTTTCGCCAGACGCTCGAGACCAACCTTTTCGGAATGTTCTACGCGTGCCATTACGCGATCCCGCTGATGAAACAACGCGGCGGCGGCTACATCATTAATATCTCGTCGTTGATGGGGCAGTACGCACAGCCGAAAGCCGCGACCTACAACGCGTCTAAATTCGGCGTCAACGGATTTACCGAAGCTCTTATGCAGGAAGTCCGCGGCGACAATATCAAGGTAACGGGCATTTGTCCGGGCAGCGTCAATACGTACTTTGGCGGAGATACGCCGTCGGAAGAAAAAGCCTGGCAACTCCAGCCGGAAGACCTTGGCGAGGTAGTGCTTGATCTTTTCGGAATGGACGCGAGAGCTCTGCCGAGCAGGATCGAGTTGCGGCCGAGCAAACCGCCGGGAAAGTAAGCGCCTCAATTCAAAGCGACCGTAAGCTCGTTCAAATTTTCCACTTTCAAAGGCTTAACGAAATAGTACGACGCGCCAAGTTCGGCGGCGCGCAGGCGATGATCGTCCGTATCGAGCGACGTTACAAGAGCGACCGGGATCGCGGCGAGGTCTTCGGAACCGCCGATCGTCTCGAGAAGCTGCCAGCCGTCCATACGCGGCATTTCGACGTCGGACATAATAAGATCGGGTCTCCAGGAGCCTGAAAGCAGGACTTCGAGAGCTTCGACGCCGTCGTTGGCCGTGATCGTTCTGAACCCGGCGTTCTCGATGAGCGTCGTGTTGTGCTTGCGGATGCTTGCGCTGTCATCGACGATGAGCACGAGCGGTGCGGTGCTTTTATCTTTTGTGATCTGCTCGATCTTATGCGCCGGCGCAGCGGCGTGAACAGGCACACGCAGGACAAAACGCGTTCCCTTCAACGGCTCCGACATTACCTCGACCGCACCGCCGAGATGCTCGACGCTCTCTTTTACGATCGACATTCCGACGCCTCGACCGGCATTCAAATTGATCGTCTCGGCGGTCGTCAAACCTTGAGCAAAGATGAGCTGCCGAGCTTCTGCGTCCGATAGTTTTGCAGCATCTTCGTAAGAAAGGAGTCCGCTCTTGACGGCACGCTGTTTCAAAGTTTCCGCGACGATACCGCGGCCGTCATCTTCGACCGAGATGAGAACAAGACCGTCGGCAGAGCGCACTTTTACGATGATGCCGCCTTTTTCACGCTTGCCTAAAAGGCGGCGCTGATCGGGCGGCTCGATGCCGTGAACGACGGAATTCCGGAGCAGGTGAAGGAGCGGTTCGACGAGGGCGTCGATGAGAAGCGTGTCGATCTCGACGTCGCCGTTCTCGATCGTAAGAGCAGCCTGCTTGCCTTCTTCCTCGCAGGTAACGTGGACGGCACGGTTGAGCCGCGTCTCAAGCGTCCCGAACCGCTGCATACGAACGCGGCGAAGGTTGTCCACCAATGCTCCCGTGATCTCATGAGCGTTAAAAAGGATCTCGGAAATCCGGTCGGAATCGGCTTCGGAGCGAGTGTCGCCAAGCTCTGCGATCGCCGTTTCGAGCATCTCGTTGTTGGACGCAAGTTTTGTGGCGAGCTGGATCAGATCGTCGAGCCGTTCGAGCGAAACGCGCACGATCGGCGAGTGTATCTTCTTGTCCGGCTTGCGGAACGGCGAAACTGCACGCGGCTTTGCGCTCTCAGCTTTAACGGCGGACGAGTCGAGCGATGCGATCGCAGCGGCAAAGCGTTCGCCGAGGTCAGTTACCGCGTCGCCCGTGCTGTGCGTGCCGACGACGGAACCGAGTTGGCTCAGGGCTTCATACAGAAGTTCGATGATCGAAGGGTCGGCCGGACGGTCGTTCTCGACGAGTTTGTCGAGAAGGTCTTCCATCTGGTGTGCGAGTTCTGACGCCTTTTTAAGGCCGACGACACCCGCGGCACCCTTAAAGGTATGCGCACTGCGGCGAATATCCCATAGCGCGGACTGCGCTTCGGCCCCGGTCTGCAGGCGGCCGAGATCGTTCGCGATCTGCGAGAGCAGGTCGGTTGCTTCCGTGCGGAAGATGTCGAGCGTTTCCTCGTCGATCTCGAATTCTTCTTCGACCCAGGCGGACGAAACTTCCTCCGCGGCATCTTCATTCGAAGGGCGTGGCGCGATCTGATCGAAGGATGCATCGAGAAAGCTGCTGACATCATCGACAAGCCCGCCTGAAAGAAGCGGCATCTCGAGCAGCGCAGATTCGATCTTCGCGACGAGGTCGAGGAGTTGATACGCATCGTTGGACGAAGCGACGCCTGAAGAAAAGAGCGTATCGAGAGCGTTCTCGCATTCGACGATCGCCGCCGTGACTTCTTCAAGTCCTTGGTCGGCCGTCTGCACCTTTAGTTCGCGAAGCGCACGCGCGGCAACGGCCAAGTTGCCCAATTCGCCGCCCGTTTGGGCGACTACGAGTAAACTTGACCGTGCAAGTGAGATCTGCCTTTCGGCAGACTCCAAGAATGACTGTAGTTCGAAGGTTTCCATTTGCGGACGCGCAAGCGCTCGTCGAGCCTGCCGGGTAAGGGCGGCCTCACCCCGCCGCAAATTATTCTACAACAGGTTGTGCCGGTTGCGTCAGATAAGTATCCAGAGCCTTCATCAGGGTCTCGGGGCCGAACGGCTTCGTGATGTAGCCTGTGCAGCCGGACATTTTGCCGCGAACCTTGTCAAAAAAGCCGTCTTTGCCGGAGATCATCACGACCGGGACTTCCTTGGCGGTTTCGTGAGCTCGGATCATTTTGCAGACCTGATAGCCGTCCATTCGCGGCATCGTGATGTCGAGAAGGACGAGTTCGGGGGTGAAATTATCGATGGCCTCCATTGCCTCGACGCCGTCCGATGCGCAGATAACGGTGTGGCCGTGTTTTTCGAGCTTGTTCGAGATCAGCTTGCGAACCGTCGCGCTGTCGTCAACGACGAGTATAGAGCAGCCTTTCGGCTTCGAATCAATAGAAGCGTCGTGGCGGCGGATCTCGTCAAGGCGGATCGCGAGCGAATTGACTTGCGATACGAGAATGACGTTGTCAGGTTCGAGACGGGCGGCTTCTTGAAGATAGCGAAGGCCGCGATCAAAATTCTTGAGATTCAGATGCCCCATCCCAAGATCGGTAAGTTCGCGGGCGGTGAATTCGCGCGTATTCCAAGACGCTTCCATCTCGACGACGGCATCGTGGATCTGCTCAAGATCGCCGGTGCTGCTGGCAAGGATGCCTTCAACATCGTCGAGCGAAAGGATCGCGCGGCAGTCTTTGCAGGAATATGCCTGCGGCGCGATCTCCGTCGCGCAGAAAGGACATTCGTACTCAGGCACGGATGTGATAAGCGGAGCGCTGACAGTTTCGTGTATCGCGGCTTCGGCGGCGATCTCCTCGGCACTCTGGGGAGCTTCGGACGGCTCGTCGGAAAATCTCTCGTCGTATGCTTTCAGGAAATCCTCGACGCCGCTCGGGGCTTCGGCTTCTGCAGGGAAATCGATCACGGTGCTTTCGAGGATCTTGTCGCCGTCATCAAAAAGCGGTTCTGCCGGCTGCTCGACCTTACGGTCTTCGACCAGCTCATTGAACGGTGAACCGTCGGGAATGCCCGAGAGCGAATCGGCGTCATCGTACGCATAGCTCTCCGAGTTCTCGTCGTCAGCGGATACGTGGATCTCGCCGTCAAAGTGAGTTTCGACCTCTTCGATCGGTTCAAGAACATCGGCATTGTCATTTGCTTCCAATTCGGCGAGGACGGCCGCCATTATCATCGGATCGACTTCAGGATCACTCTTCGGAACATATTCCGGAGCGGGTTCTATCCTTTCCGGTTCCGCGAAAAAGTTCGGCGGGTCGAGACGGGTTTCGAGTCCCGATGTCGGAGGTGCGGGTTCGTCAAGCGGAATGTCGGTCGGCATCGCGATCGCAGACGCGTCGGCGTCTAGCTGTTCCGGTTCTTCGATCTCATCGACAACAGCCGGTTCCTCTGCGACAACAGGCTGTTCAGCGAGCGCCGGCCGCACGGCGGCGTTCAACGCGGTCAGGAAATCACGGCCCGCAATTGCAAAGTCATTCGACGGTTCGAGACTCAAGACACGTTCGTAGCAAAGGAGTTTTTCCTCGATACTGGAAGAGATATGCGAGCGAAGTGTCCACGCTTCAACACTCGCGAGATTGTCCGCGAGAAAGTCATCGAGTTCACTCAAAGCCTCGTACCAGTTTCCGTCCGCAACGGTCTTCTGAACTGCGAGAAAACGCGTTTCGATGCGAGCGTCGTCGATCGAAGCAAGCGCGATGCGAGCATCGTCGTTGTCGGGGTTTATTTCAAGAACGCGATTTAATGCCTCGACGACGGCCGATTCTTCGGGAGCGATCGAAGCTTTCCAGAACCAAGCCATCTCGCTCTTCTCGTCGTTGGCGATCGCCTTTTCAAAGCAATCCATCGCGAGTTCGAGATTGCCTTCGTCCTTTGCGGCGACACCTCGATGCACGAAGTTCTTTGCGATGAGAGAACTGGTCGAAGTATGCCAGTCGAGCGCACGCCGGTTCGTCGGGTCACATTCGAGGACCTTGTTCAAAAAGACGAGAAGTTCTTCTGGATACTCGCTGATCGAAGCGAGCCACATCCATGCTTCTGAATTTGCAGGATCTTTGTCGGTAGCTTGCGTAAGCAGAACGCGGGCGCGGGCTCGATCGCCGGATTGGGCGGCGGCGACGCCTTCTGCGACAAGCTCGCGAAGATCGGCTGAATAGGCTGCGGCGGGAGCAGATTCGCCAACAAGCGTCTCTGCCGGAGAGTAGGCGGAGGGTTCAATTTTGAGTCTCATAGGTCTCCAGTTTTTCTGGTTGTTCGAAGAATTCGCGAATTACGATAGGGCCACCAAGACAGGCTACGCCCATTAAGACACTATTGCGATAAGCAACTCTAATGCCATCAAATGCACGGCAAAATGTGACTGTCAAAACCGAGCAAAAATCGTGTAAAATGTTGGGTACAGCAGACTTATTGAAAAAGCTGTTCGCCGCGGCCTAGTGCAAAATATGGTCGAAATGACAATATTTGTTACTTCTCGTTGACAAAAAAGTGCGATCCTCAAAGGGTATGGTAATGGTGGAAAAGGACGTTTTGATCATAGGTTGCGGGCCGGCGGGAATGGCCGCGTCGATCTGGTGCTCCGACCTCGGATTGTCGCATTTCGCGCTCGAAAAAGAAGATTCAACGGGCGGCCAACTTCACAAGATATACAATCCGATAACGAACTATCCGGGAATCAGGTCGATCGCAGCGAGAGATCTTGCAGGCAGTTTTGCGGAACAGGTAACGGCTATGGGCGGCGAGATGCGTGCGAGTTCGAGCGTGATCTCGGTAGATGGAAGTTCGCTGACCGCTGAACTCGCTTCCGGGGAAAAGCTGTGGGCGAAGGCGATCGTGCTTGCGACAGGCGTTAGACGGCGTCGCCTCGATCTGCCGGGCGAAGCGGAACTCCGCGGCGTTCTCGAATCCGGAGCGAAGCAGGCGGCGGAAACTGCGGGCGCCCGCGTCGCGATCGTCGGCGGCGGCGATGCGGCATTTGAGAATGCGCTGATCCTATCAAAATACGCATCGGAGGTAACGTTGATCCACCATTCCGATAGATTCCGTGCTCGAGCCGAATTTCTCGATCCCGTGCGCCGCGATCCGAAGATCAAGATCATTGAGAGCACGGTTGTTCGTGAACTTGTCGGGGAAAAGGGTGACTTGAAAGAGATCGGGCTCGACGGGAAGAACGGCACGCAACGGATCCCGACAGATTTCTTGCTCGTTCGCATCGGCGTCGCGCCGAATTCCGAACTCGTCAAAGGCTTTGTGAACCTTGATGCGAAGCGCTATGTAATAACGGACGCTACCTGTGAGACGGGCGTCGAGATGGTCTTTGCGATCGGCGACGTCGCCTCGCCGCTTTCGCCGACGATCGCGACCGCGGTCGGGCAGGCCGCGACGGCGATCAAGGTTATCAAAATGCGTTTAGCGAAGTCGTAATTCTATCAGCGAGCGGCGAATGCGTCTTCGCCGGTGGTCTGCATCAAATGACGCGTGTCGTTCAAGGCAACAACGCGAATGTTACGGCGGCTGCGGATCTCGAATCGATTGATGCCGCAATTAGAAGTGATCAGCCACGGCGTTGTTTTTGTGCCGCGATGGATCGCGCCCATTAGATGAAGCGTTAGATAGCAGATCACGCCTGTATGCGAAAAGATCGCGACGCGTTCTCCGATGTGCGAATTCAATATCTTCCACAACTCGTCAGTGCTGCGTTCAAGAAGCTGCCGATAGCTCTCGCCATTTGTGATGACGCGGTTAAGATCGCGGTTCACAAGCGCGTAAAAGTCATCGGGGTAAGCGGCCTTTGATTCGTCGAATGTCAGGCCCTCGAGTACCCCGACATTTCGTTCGCGAAAGGCGGAATTCGGCACAACGGGCACGTCGATCAAACGCGAAAGAGGTTCAGCGGTCTGAACGGCACGGAGCAGATCGCTTGAATAGATCGCCGTGATTCCTTCCTTCTGAAGAGCTTGTGCCGCCGCATCAGCCTGTTTGACGCCGAGCGTTGAGAGCGGCGTCGGGCTATGGCCGCCAAAGCGGCCTTCGGCATTGCCGGCAGATTGTCCGTGTCGAACTAAGTAAAGTTTGGTTATGGGCACAATTTTATCAAGGCATTCGGGCCGCCGATGTATCAAAGATCTCGCGAAAGGTCTCGTTTAACGACTGCGATCTATCCATCTCCCTTTGGACTGGAGTCAAGTTCCGTGTTACGCCCTCGCTGACGCGCGGGCTTTAGGATTAAGCGGTAACGGCCTCCGCCTGGAGCTTCTCTGTTTGATAATGCGTTCGCAGCGCGTCGATGAATTCATCGATCTGGCCTTCCATCACGAGATCGAGTTGGTGCACGGTCATTCCGATGCGGTGGTCGGTCACGCGATTTTCTTTGAAGTTGTAGGTGCGGATCTTTTCGGAACGATCGCCCGAGCCGACCATCGATTTGCGTTCTGCGGAGAGAGCGTCGTGCTGTTTCTGCTCCTCGATCTCCTGGAGACGAGCGCGAAGGACGCGCATCGCCTTTTCGCGATTCTTTATCTGCGATTTCTCATCCTGCATCGAGACGACCACGCCGGTCGGAAGGTGAGTAATGCGGACGGCTGAATACGTCGTGTTGACGGACTGCCCGCCGGGGCCCGATGAACAAAAAGTATCGATACGAAGATCGTTCTGATTGATCTGAACATCGACCTCTTCGGCCTCGGGAAGAATTGCGACAGTGATAGCTGACGTGTGTATCCGGCCTTGCGTTTCCGTCTGCGGCACACGCTGTACGCGATGGACACCGCTCTCGAAACGCATCTTCGAATAGACGTTGTCGCCCTCGATCATTGCAACAGCTTCCTTGATGCCGCCAACGCCCGTGTCGGATGCTTCCATTACATCCATCTTCCAGCCTTGCCGTTCGGCGTATCGTGCATACATACGGAGGATCTCGGCAGCAAAGAGTGTCGCTTCGTCGCCGCCGGTTCCGGCGCGAATTTCGAGAATAACGTTCTTCTCGTCGTTCGGATCTTTTGGAAGCAGAAGCACTTTAAGAGCTTCCTCGGCGGTTTCGAGGCGGGTTTCGAGGTCCGCGGCCTCGAGCGCCGCCATCTCGCGCATCTCGTCGTCATCGGCGATCTCGGCAAGGTCGCGGGCACCCTCGAGATCGGAGCGCATCTTCTTGACCTCGCGATATTTTTCGACGATCTCGCCAAGCGAGCGATGTTGCTTCATCGTCTTCGCATAGACCTTCATATCGGCCATGATATCGGGCGAAGAGATCTGCTCGGTAAGTTCTTCGTAGTTCTTTTCTATCTGTTCGAGTTTCTCAAACATAATTCTCTATTTGCCGCAGATCGGCACAAACGCACGAGGCCGGGAATTCAACCGAAAGCTGTTATGCAGTGTTCACGTCTCGATGCTGTCAACTCATTGTTTTATGCAGTTTCCGGTTCGAGCTTTAATGATTCTTCGAGCGCGCGGATCGCGACCTCTAGTTGCTCATCGTCCGGTTCCTGCGTCGTAATATTTTGCAGCCAAAGGCCGGGAAGCGTCATCAGCTTGAAGATCGCACCGGATTCTTTCTTGGCGGCATAACGGATCACTTCGTATGAAAGACCCGCGACGAGCGGCATCAAGGCGATCCTGACGACAAGGTTCATCCAAAAAGCGTCGAACTTGATGACCGAGAAGAGCACGATCGCGATCAGCATTACGACCATCAAGAACGACGTGCCGCAACGCGGATGCTGGCGCCGCTGGCCGGTGGCGTTTGCAGGGGTCAAGGCAAGGCCTTTTTCCCAAGTGAACACGGTCTTGTGCTCGGCTCCGTGATATTCGAACACGCGTCGAATATCCTTTATCCACGACATCGTCAAGATCATCGTAACGAAAAAGACCATACGGATAACGCCATCGATCAGGTTGAACGCAAGCCACGAATGGGGCTTGATCTCCCAGATGTATGCCTTGATGGTTGTCCACCAACCTGCATCCGCCGTTAAAAGCGGAGCATCGGCCCAGCCCAATGCGATGAACGCGATATTCGTTAGAAGAAGCGGAGCGGCGATGAACAGAAGCACGTTAAAGAGCAGCGCAAAGGTGATCGAACCGGCCGCGCTCAAAGACGAAGCCGCACTTTTCTTCTTCGACGCTTCGCCGTCCGGCAAGACGACCTTTACCGGTGCTTTTGTAAAGTCTTCGTCGGTCGTGCCGGTTGCAAGTGCGGGCGCACGTTCGCCGGCCGCAACCTTTTCGGTTTGCTTCTCCTCGTTATCCTCTTCCCAAACGCGAGCGGAAAAATTCAATGCCTTTACGCCGAGAGCCATCGATTGAACAAGCGTTGCTCCGCCGCGAAGGACAGGGAATTTCAACCACGAATACTTATCGCTCCATCGCGGCAGAACTTCGGCAGTGGTCGTGATCGAACCGTCCTTACGGCGGCATGCGATCGCATACGCCGAGGGCGTCCGCATCATCACGCCTTCCATAACGGCTTGGCCGCCGACGATCAGGTCGCGTTCAACCGCAAATATCGAGTGAAGTAATTTTAAGCTTTTCTTTCCCATTTCTTTCGATAGATCGACGTAAATTACCTGTTATTCGTTGCCTTCGATAAGATGACGCTGAAATGGCCGCTGCTCTCCAGATAGCACTGTTTCACGGTCGTCTCGCTCTCAAGGCCGTGTTCGCGAAGCACCGCAAGGAGATCGTCCTCGGTCAAGAATTCCTGCTTCAGGTTCTTGTCGATGAATTTTCCATTCTCAACCAGAAGCAGCGGCGACGGCTCGAGCAGTTTCCTGGCCATTACCGATCTGAATCCAAGCCAATCGAACAGGACATCCCAAAGAACGATCGTTGCGATCAATATCAGTGCCTCGGTAACAGAGTGCGTTTCGCCCGCCATTCCGTTCTGAGCGGCGTCAGCGATCACGACGATGACCAGAAGGTCGGCCATCCCGATCGCTCCGGACTGGCGGCGGAACGCCCTCAGAATGAAATACATTCCGAGGTACATTATCGTGCCGCGGATCACGACCTCTAGGATCGATTCCGTCGGCATGAACATCGAGTTCC